>NZ_LZHP01000019.1:0-41750 GCF_001690605.1 Gilliamella sp. Nev6-6
CATTAAGTCGTATCTTATTAGTTAAAAAGAGACGTCGGCAATCGTTTTATTGCTCGCCTTGTAGTTGTGTATAGTCCAACTATGACTGGAGAGTGTAAGACTCTCAAAAGGCTCCAGTTTACTTCATGGCGAAGTTTTGATGTCAGCTATATCTTCGGCTCATCATGTAGTTGTATATAGTTCAACTCTGGACTGGTAAGGTTTATACCTTACAAAGGGCTTACAAGAATACGTCCCCTCTTGTATACGGGTTGAAAGGTTATCTCTATAACGCTTTCTGTATTATCTCCCTTTCGGGAGTATGAAGGCTCCCTCGAGGAGTTTACAAGCTTGTAAATAAGGAAAGAATATTTCATCTTCGCGCTTATTTACTGATAAAAGGGGAAAGTATTTCATTTCCGCCTTTTATCTCACTTGATTTTACGAAAAACTTCATAAAAATCAAGCACTTAGTGCTGCTTGTCGCACTTAACGCTTGCTGAATTGTGGACGACGACGCGCTTTGCGTAGACCCACTTTTTTACGTTCAACTTGACGAGCATCACGAGTAACAAAACCTGCTTGACGTAACGCTGAGCGTAAAGTTTCGTCATACTCCATTAATGCACGAGTAATACCGTGACGAATTGCACCAGCTTGACCTGAAATACCACCACCTTTAACAGTGATGTAAAGATCAAGTTTGTCAGTCATTTCAACTAACTCTAACGGTTGCATAACAACCATACGAGCTGTGTCACGACCAAAGTATTGCTCTAATGAACGTTTGTTAATAACGATGTTACCACTACCTGGTTTGATAAATACACGAGCAGCAGAACTTTTGCGGCGACCTGTACCGTAATATTGATTATCAGCCATCTTCTATCCCCTTAAATATCTAATACTTGCGGTTGTTGTGCCGCATGATTGTGCTCATTACCAGCATAAACTTTTAGTTTACGGTACATTGCACGACCAAGAGGACCTTTCGGTAACATGCCTTTTACAGCAATCTCGATGACTTGTTCAGGATGACGTTCAATCATTTCTTTAAAAGTCGCTTCTTTTAGCCCACCGATGTAACCCGTGTGACGATAATAGATCTTATCAGTGCGTTTTTTGCCTGTTACAGCAACTTTTTCTGCATTGATAACGATAATATAATCACCTGTATCAACATGTGGTGTGTATTCTGCTTTGTGTTTACCACGCAAACGGCTTGCGATTTCAGTAGCTAAACGACCTAACGTTTTACCTGCTGCATCAACAACGTACCAGTCGCGTTTAACTGTTTCTGGTTTAGCTGAAAAAGTACTCATTCGTAATTATCCAATTTTTAATTAATCTCACGTTAATAAATCAGTTGATTTATTTACACTTTTTGATTGTTACTATTAAGCAACACACCCCTTCGAGTGGTTATATTAATGCTCACAACCTAAAACAACATTGGGAAAAATGTTGTCGTAACGTGGGTGGCAATATTATACAGAAATAATATAAAAGCGCTAGAGTAAAAATAAAAAATCATGGCGAGAAAGAAGCCTTACTGATAAACTTAAAATCAACATTAAATAACACAATATTTATACAAATGAACAAAACTATTCAACTTTCAGAAAAAGATTATATTAACAAAGGATTGCATCGTAAATGTTATCATCATCCTAGTGATCTTAATAAGTGTATTAAAGTAAATTATAATGATGGTGCCGAAGAGGAAACTAACCGCGAAATTGCCTATTATAAACACCTGATCAGGCGCAATATTTCATTTGAAGCGTTAGCTAAATATTATGGCTCGGTGTTAACCAATTATGGTCAAGGTCATGTTTTTGAACTTATCCGTGATTATGATGGAAAAACAGCGACATCACTTGAAAAATATCTTGCGGATGAAAAATTAACACAACAATATTATGCTGATTTAGTGATTTCATTAAAAAATTTAAAATCGGCTTTATTAAAAAACCGTATTATTACTATGACAATAAAAAGCAAGAATATCTTGTTTCAGCACTTAAGTGCTGATAAAAGTCGTTTGATTATTATTGATAATATTGGTAATTCGACGCTTATCCCTATTGCTAATTACATTTCTTTTTTTGCTAAAGCGAAAATTGAACGAACTTGGCAACGTTTTTTAAACTCAATTGTTAAAGAGAATAGCAATAATCGATTAATTACTCGTTTAGTTGATGAAGTGAAGCAGTCATCCTGAATTCTGCAATAACACCTTTTGCATTATCTGTTCTATTTTTTAAGGTAAATAGGCTTTGATGTAATTTAGCAATACGATTAACAATACTTAAACCAAGCCCTATACCATTATGTTTGCGAGCCATACGAAAAAAGGTTTGGGTTAGCTTTTCGCTTTTAGATTCATCAATGCCGTTACCTTGGTCTTGTACAGTGATAAGGATGTCTTTTTTATCCTTATTACAACTCACCAAGATTTTAGTCTCATTGGGGCTGTATTGATAACTATTTTCAACTAAATTACGTGCTAGTAGTCTTGTATCTCGTGCTGTCAAAATCAAGACTGGTGTTGTAATACCATTTTTTCGCCAATGCATTAGCAATTCAAGTCCATCATAATCAGATAGCCCTAAATCCAAAATGATTAAGCTAAATTGTCCAAATTGGATATATTGTTCAGCTTGATTACCATTTTGTGCAACTTCACAGACATAACCGTTTGAAGTTATACCGTCGTATAGTCCTTTTTGTAACAAACTATCATCTTCAACAATTAATATCTTCATTGTTCATTACCTTAATACCGATTTTAGCATTATTGAACATGCGCAATAATTTATTTTATATTGGGCTTTACATTGCTAAATCTGTTTATTTAGTCCAATAAAGCGACAATCGATTAAGAAATTTATGAATATTTATCCCAAGCTTTTAATTAAACATGCGGATATGAGGCTCACAATAAATCCAACAATAATCCCTAATGACAATTGAATATCCAAAACATGTCACATAAAAATAAGTGGGATTTATATTTTGACTTGTTAATCAAAAATAAAAGGTTGCTTGTAAATTATGCAGATAAACCATTTTCTAGATCTATTTAACCTAGTAATAATTTAACGCAAAAACCTTAAGGCAACCTTAAAATAAAAAAACAATTAAGAAATAAGGATAGAAAATAGATAAAGTATTATTTAAAAAAGCATAATAAGTATTTTGGTAAAATCGAAGCCGCAAGATCAAGTGTGGCACAAATAATAAAATAAACTACAATGACAAATAAAAAGATTTCCGTTGGATAGACCATACTGCGATTATTAATTTGCGTTGCAACAAAAGTAAATTCAGCCACCCCGACAATATAAGCCAAAGAGGTATCTTTAATAAGTGATACCCATTGGTTAACAAAAGACGGTAACATCATTTTAACGGCTTGAGGTAATATAATAAATATAATCACCTGTTGTTTAGTTAAACCTAATGAAAACGCTGCTTGCCATTGCTCTTTAGCCACCGCAATCATGCCGGCATGAACGGAATGACCAATGTATGCAGCACCAATTAAAGATAGAGCAAATATCACGGTTGCAATTGCTGGTATATCAACATGAAGCACCATAGGTAACAGAAAGTAACTCCAAAATATAAGCATAATAACCGGAATAGCTCTAAAAAAACTAAGCACACTAATTAATAAATTATGTAAAATCCCTTTTAAAACCGTTAATCCTACCCCGGCAAAAATGCCTAAAATTGTTGAAAACAAGATAGCGATAATACTTATTAATAATGTTAAGAAAATACCTCCAGGGAAATTTCCCCACATTAAGTAACCTAAATTATGCCAAATAACTTCAAATCCTTTAAAGCCCATAAATAATCACACCCTACCTGTTTGCAATTGTTTTGTTTGATAAATATTGCCTAAAGTTCCAACTATTACTATCGTTATAATATAAAGTAAAGTAGCAATGGCAAAATCTTGAAAGGTTTTTAATGATTCAGTTTCGATTTGGCGTGAGGCATAAGAAAGTTCTAACACACCAATAGCCATGGTTAACGATGAATTTTTAATAATATTCATGTACTGACCAATTAAAGGTGGAAAAGCAATGCGAAAACTTTGTGGTAAAATAATAAAGCGCATACTTTGCCACCAACTTAAACCCAATGCTAATGCGGCTTGTTCTTGCGCTCCTCTAACTCCAGCAATACCTGCTCTAAACTCTTCGGCAATAAAAGCGCAGGAATAACAAGTTAAACTAATTGAGCCTATGATGAATTCAAATGATGGCATTTTCACTGAAAAAAAGAACAATTGAATTTGTGGTTCTTCAAATAACCATAATTTAAATTCGACTGGCAATAAACTACCTACCCCAAAATACCAAAAAAAGAGTTGAGGTAGTAACGGAGAATAACGAAAAATTGCGCTATACCCCATTACGATTATTTGAATGATTTTAATTCGACTTTGTTGAGCAATAACTAGTAAAAAACCCAGTAATGTTGAAAAAATAATGGTAAGCAATGAAATAGCCAACGTAACTAAAAAACCATCCCATAACCACCACAAATAACGTGGTTCAAGTAATTGCTCGTACATAACTACTGACCTTTACCTATTTTAAAATCACCACGAGGCATAGCCGATGTTGTTTCAGGTCCAAACCAACGGTTATGAATTGTTAATGCTTCGCCATTTTTTTCAAGCGTTAACAAAATTTGATTTACTTTATCTTTTAAACGAGTTTCCCCTTTTGGTATACCAACAGCTTGATATTCTTCAGTAATACTAAATGGTGAAATTTCAAATGCTGCTCGTTGCTCTTCAGGTAAATTGGCTAATAAGCCAATTAATTTTGCATCATCTTGAGTGATTGCCTGCACAACACCATTACGTAATGCTGCAAATGCAAATGGCGTATCATCATAAGAAATCACCTTAGCCGTTGGATATTTTTCACGTAATGTAATTTCCATAACTGTACCTTTATCAGCACCAATACGAAGATTTTTCAAATCGTCAGCTGATTTTAATACCCCCTTTTTTGCTACAAATTTTTGACCAGTCGCAAAATAAGGCAGACTAAAATCAACTGTTTTTGTTCTTTCATCAGTAATGGTAAAATTAGCGACAATTAAATCAGCTTTTTTTGATGTCAATAACGGAATTCTATTAGCGGGATTAGTTGGGATTAGCTTAACGTTAACGTTTAACCCTTTGGCTATCTCGTTAGCATAATCAACATCAAGTCCTGTAATTTTATTGGTCTTTTCATCAATGTACCCAAACGGCGGGTTACTATCAAATACCGCTATTTTGATTTCGCCTCGTTTTTCAATATCATCAAGCCGATCTGCGTAGGCAGAACTGGTACCTAATAGTGTGCTTATTAAGGTAATAGTCGTAAGTAATTTGGTTAATAATTTCATCTTGATTCTCCACTATAAAGGTTTTTATCTACGTTTAAAGTCTATCAATAAAGAATCAAATGAATAAATAGCAAATATTCACATGGTTATAACTTAAAGTTATATGGAGAATTATCTGATTAAGGATTTTATCAATAATGAATAAAACTAATAAAAGTTGGGTATCACATACCAAGATAGAAAATTTTACTAACTTTTACTAACGCAAGATGCACTAAATTAAGTTATTAATGTTCATTTTGGTGCAAATTAGCGTTATTGTGTGTTAATTATTCGCTTATCATTCCTTGGTGGTAGGTAATTATAATTATTTTTAATTAGTTTTTTTACTCGAAAACAGTAATTATAGGAACCATTCTTGTTATTAATAGATGTTGTTAGCCTATGGCATAATGTTTGCATTACTTACAAAAGTAGTAAAAATTCGTAAATAGGGTGGCCGTGTCGATAATTAAAAAAAACAAATTAAAAGGAGATAAGCACATGAAAGATCAAGATCATAGCAGTAGCGCCGTTGCTTTTGTTAAAAATCGGCGAGCTTCGTTAATCAGTGCTATTTTTTTAATGGCAACTTCAGCAATTGGCCCAGGTTTTATTACTCAAACAGCGACTTTTACTGTTACCCTTGGCACTGCTTTTGGTTTTGGTATTTTAGCCTCTATTATTATCGACTTTGTTGTTCAACAAAATATTTGGCGAATTGTTGCATTAACTAAAATGAACTCTTCGGATATTGCTAATGCGACTATTCCATTCAGTGGTTATGTACTCGCAGTACTGATCATATTTGGTGGGTTGGTGTTTAATATTGGTAATATAGCGGGTGCAGGCTTAGGTTTAAATGCACTTGTTGGGCTTGATCCTAAGTGGGGTGGTGCAATCAGCGCATTAGTAGCGGTTTATATATTTTCATCACGCAAAGCCAGCAATTTTATTGATCGCTTAATGATTGGTTTTGGTTTGTTGATGATTATTTTGACCTTATTTGTGGTATTTGCATCACATCCACCAATTGGACAAGCTTTAAAAGAAACCGTTTTTCCAAGCAATATTGATTTTGCCTCAATTACGACCATTGTTGGTGGTACGGTTGGTGGTTATATCTCTTATGCTGGAGCTCACCGTTTACTTGATAAAGGGATGGTTGGCGCTCAGCATATTAAATATGTTTCAGGCGCAGCAACAAAAGGAATTATAGTTGTGGGTTTGATGCGTTATATCTTATTTTTAGCCATTTTAGGCGTGGTAGCAAGTGGTGTCACTATTGATATTTCAAGTTATGCTGCCAATCCTGCATCGCAAGCCTTTCAGGCAGCTTTGGGTGAATTAGGATTACGGATTTTTGGATTAATTTTATGGGCTGCTGCAATAACTAGTATTATTGGTGCTGCTTATACCTCAATGACTTTTATTACTCCTTTTAGGCGTTCTATTACTGAAAAGCAACGCCAATTTGCCACCACTATTTTTATTATGGCTTCTCTGGCTATTTATTTAGCAATGGGAACGGCACCTGTATCATTATTGGTTTTTGCCGGTGGTTTTAATGGTCTAGTATTGCCAATTGGTTTAACTATCTTTATTTATATTGGTTGGAAGCGTGCCGATCTTATGTCAGGCTATCATTATCCTAGATGGTTATTGTGGTCAGGTCTGATTGTCTGTGCCATTACTTGGTATATGGGGGCGATGTCTGTAGCCACTATCTTTAACTATTTAAAATAGAAGGACAATATGACAATAACTAAATTTATTGATTTAAATAGTGATCTTGGCGAAAGTTTTGGACAATGGAAAATGGGCAATGACGAGGCAATACTAAATGTTGTTAGTAGTGCTAATATTGCTTGTGGGTTTCATGCTGGTTCGCCAGAGGGTATTTTAAAAACCTTAAAAGCCGCTAAGGCGAATAATGTGACGGTGGGAGCCCATGTCGGTTATCCTGACTTAGTTGGTTTTGGTCGCCGTAATATGGACATTGCCACCGATGAGCTAAGTGCTGATGTAATTTATCAAATTGGTGCACTTAAAGGATTAGCAAAATCGATTGGTGCCAACGTTCGGTATGTGAAACCACACGGCGCATTATATAATACTATAGCATATGATAAACGTCAGGCAATGGCGGTAATTAATGCGATTTGCCTTATTGACCCTTCGTTGATTTTGGTTGCTCTTGCTGGATCACCACTCATTGGATGGGCTAAAGAAAGTGGTTTGTGTGTAGTTGCTGAAGCTTTTGCTGATAGAGCGTACTGTGCTGATGGAACATTAGTTTCTCGCAAAGAAGCTGGTGCTGTGTTACACGATCCTGATTTAGTAGCTGAGCGTATGCTACAGCTTGTTAATGATGGGGGAGTTATCTCTGTAGAAGGGCAGTTTGTGGATATTAATGCTGAATCAATTTGTGTGCATGGCGATAGTGCTGGAGCCTTAGCTATGGCACAAAAAGTACGGGAGAAATTACACCAAAATGGCATCATAATAACCCCATTTGCCAAGATAGTTGCTGCTTAAGTTGTCTATAAATGTATTTTTTAACATGATACAACAAAATAAAATTTATATATTTGATAATTAGGACTTGATCTATGTATAGAGGTGCTTAATGAGATTTTTACCTGTTAATCTTGATGCGCTTATTGTTGAACTCAAAAGCCTTGAACAAACAATGGCGTTGACTGATGCACTTCAACATGTTGTTTCACATTGGAATATAGAAGAAATAATCCCCGCTGCACGCACGATATTAATTCGTTATAATCCCATTGTGACTGATGCTAATACGCTTGCTAAGCATATTGCTCAATTAGATATTGCAGAACATGTAATGCAATCTGGCGAATTGATCATAATACCAGTTAGGTATAATGGCGAGGATTTATCCCAAGTGGCTGAATATCTAGGGATAACCGTTAGTGAAGTCATTGCCAGACATACCAATAATGAATATCAAGTGGCTTTTTGTGGTTTTGCTCCAGGCTTTGCTTATATGGTAGCTAAAAATGCTGAACTTAACGTGCCACGCCGTCAATCACCAAGAGTTCGTATTCCTGCAGGCTCTGTTGCATTAGCGGGTGAATTTAGCAGTGTTTATCCCCAAGCAAGCCCTGGTGGTTGGCAACTTATTGGAACAACTGATACAGCAGTGTGGGACTTAAACCGTGATAAACCTGCGTTATTGAAGCCAGGTAACCGCGTTAATTTTATTGATGCTAGTAAGTCATCTAAAAAATATTATTTACCGACTGCTAAAAAAGTCGGTAAAAGCATTAACCAACAACAAGATATTAAAATATTAGCAACGGGATTACAAACACTCATACAAGATAAGGGTAGAATTGGTCAGGCAGCATTAGGTATTTCTGAGTCTGGCGCCATGGATAAGGGAGCTCTGCACAGTAGCAACCGTATTTTAGGAAATCCAATTAATGAAGCAGTATTAGAAATTACGCAAGGTGGGTTTAAAGCACAGATAAACCGTAGTATGTTAGTTGCCGTCACAGGGGCTGAATGCGAGATAAGCATTACAACATCAGCTGGTGAAATGTATCATGCTGCAATGTATCAACCTATCCAATTGGAAACTGGTGATATTATTAGCTTAGGCAGCGCAAAATGTGGTGTACGTAGTTATTTTGCTGTACGCGGTGGTTTTCAGCTATCGCCTATTTTAACAAGTTGTTCTTATGATACTCTTGCGCAAGTTGGGCCATCACCACTTAATGTTGGTCAAACGCTAGCTATTAAGCACAATCAAAACTTAAATGCGGTGTCATTAATGGAAACTCCCGTTATGCACTATCCTACTTGTGACGATGTTATTGTATTAGATATTGTGCTTGGGCCACGCACTGACTGGTTTACTAAGCAAGCCGTAGAATTACTTTCTTCGCAACTATGGCAGGTTACACCAGCCTCTAATCGCATTGGTTTACGCTTATCTGGTGACATAGCTTTAAGTCGTGACAAGCAACAAGAATTACCAAGCGAAGGGACTTGTATTGGTGCAATACAAATTCCTGCTAATGGACAACCTGTGCTATTTTTAAATGATCACCCATTAACTGGGGGATATCCTGTTATTGGCGCTGTGTGTAATTATCATTTAGACTTAGCCGGTCAAATTCCAGTTAATGCTAGAATAAAATTTAATCCTATCGGGATATTTAAAGAATTTGAAGGGAGTGATGTTGATCATGTCTGAAAGTAGTCAAAAAATAACTCATAAAGTATTGATTGCTAACCGAGGTGAGATTGCCGTACGTATTATACGAGCGTGTCGTGATATGGGTTTTTTGTCTATCGCAGTTTATGCCGATGCAGATATTGATGCACTTCATGCGCAAATGGCTGATGAGGCTTATGGGTTGTTAGGTAATCTACCAAGTGAAACTTATCTTGATATTGCTAAAATCATTACGATAGCAAAAAAAGCAGGTGCCACAATGGTACACCCTGGTTATGGTTTTTTATCAGAGCGTGTTGAATTTGCTAAATCAGTACAAGATGCTGGTTTGATATGGGTTGGTCCAAATCCAGAAACGATTGAAATACTGGGCGATAAAGTGAAAGCCAGACAGCTTGCTTTGCAAGTTGGCGCTCCTTTAGTGGTTGGAACAAAAGAGCCAGTAAAAGATGTTAAAGAAGTCGTTGAGTTTGCTCATACCCATGGTTTACCGATTGCGATTAAAGCTGCTTTTGGTGGAGGTGGTAGAGGCTTAAAAGTCGCTTGGCACAAGGACGAGGTTGAAGAGCTTTACCATTCCGCTGTACGTGAAGCGACAGCGGCATTTGGGCGTGGAGAATGCTTTTTAGAACAATTTTTACATAACCCTCGGCATATTGAAGCACAAATTATTGCTGATAAGTTAGGAAATGTCGTAGTTGTTGGAACACGTGATTGTTCATTGCAACGTCGCAATCAAAAATTAATTGAAGAATCACCCGCACCTTTTATCTCCGAGCATGTAGAACAACAAATTATTCAAGCTTCGATTGCTATTTGTACTAAAGCAAACTATGTAGGAGTAGGGACAGTTGAATTTTTACTTAGCCAAGATGGCAAATTATCTTTTCTTGAAGTCAACACTCGGTTGCAAGTTGAACACCCTGTTACAGAAGAAACAACTGGTGTTGATCTTGTTATTGAACAGCTACGCATTGCACAAGGCTTACCACTTAGTATTGCTCAAACGCCTAAACCACAAGGTCATGCTATTGAATTTCGTATTAATGTTGAAGATGCGGCAAATGGTTTTTTACCCGTAGCTGGAATGATTACGCGTTTTGATGCGCCAACAGGTCCTGGTGTACGCTTAGACAGTGGCGTAGTTGCGGGATCGTCCATTCCTGCAATGTTTGATTCACTTATTGCAAAACTTATTATTGTTGGAAATAACCGACAGCAAGCTATAGCAAGAGCTCGGCGTGCATTAGCAGAATTTTCAATTGAGGGCGTTGCGTGTGTATTACCATTTGATCGTGCGGTCATTGAGCACCCTGATTTTTGTGATGATTTTAACGTGCATACACGTTGGATCGAAACTGAATTTGATACCGCGATAGCGTCAGCAAAAAGGCAAGTACCACAAAAAGAAGAAATACTTACACATACTTTTATTGAAATTGATGGTAAGCGTTGTAAACTTGGTTTACCTGCACAATTATTAGCTGGATTATCTTTGCAAACAGATGTTAATTTGGCTACACCTTCTTGTGGCAAAGCGGCGCTTTCTGAGTTAATTGTCCCATCGCCTGTCTCAGGTAGCCTTTTTAAATGGGCGATAAACGATAATCAAAGGGTAAATGCAGGGGATGTGATTGCTATTATGGAAGCCATGAAAATGGAAGTGCAAGTTATAGCACATCGACATGGTGTTTTAAAACAAATAATCAAAGAAGGTAACTATGTCAATGCGGATGTTGCCATTGCTGAAATTGTATAGATTAAACAGAAAAAACAATCATGTTTTTTATCAAAATCACTGAAATAATCAAATATAGACGATATATTAAGCTTATTTTATACTCGTTGCGTCAGATAGTTTGTCTATGTTCATATGTAGGATGATTTATATTGAAGTTTTCTCAGCAATCAACGTTAACAAATGGGGCTTTAGCTTTAGCATTATCATCAGCCTTAACACCTAATGGGATTATTGATAACCCTCAATTTTTTACTGGTTACGCACTTTATCCACAAATTCTTGCTAGATGTTTACTTGTATTAGCAGATATTACTGCGACCCGATATTTTAAACCCGTACCAGTGGCTTTGCGAGATCCTATTTTATCTGCTCAGGGGGATCAATTAAGAGCTGAGGTTTTTTCTGCCTGTAATAGTGTTTATGCTCGTTTGGATTTATTACAACAAGGCTTCGATGGGCAAATATTACGCGGTACAACCAATGTCGATATTGGCCTTGGTTTAAGGCAAGCACTAAATCAGGTTAATAGTAAGGATAAACTTCACCTCAATATTGGTGAGCAAGGCTTAGCAACGCGCCATATCCAACAACAAGATCACGATGTGATCAGTATAAAAACTGTTGTTGAGCGCCCAGTTGAAATGCCCGATAGGTGGATTCGAGCACTTGGCAATCTTACTGAAATTCATACTAAAATGGCGGCTGTTTTTACTGTATCGGGAATTCATGCGCAAACTTTTATTGCAAGATTGCCAGCAGTAACAAGCAAACAACAAGCAAGTTGGGTCGTTCCATCTAATACGGGCGTTAAATTGGCGTCTCAAGGTGATATTAATAGTGTCTATATTTCTGGCTTACATAGATTAAGTGCACTGAAGCGGTTAATGACCAACATAAAAAGCTTAACGTTTTATCGATTGGAAAGCGGAGAACAAGGGCCATGCATGGTTGAAGTCGCTCTTGATGGTGCAAGGCTTACCTTAAGCTTAACTGCTCAGCCATGGCAGGGGTATTCAGGTGAAGGAGTATTACTTGAATCGCTTGTGCCAAAACAGCAATTACAAAATGTTCAACTTGTTCAATCTATTTTGCAATTTGATTCGCAGATTGATCCGGCGCAATTATCTTCAAAAACTCATTTAGATGCTCGGAATATCGATAGTGCGTTGGCTTACCTTGCTGTTTCAGGCAAACTTGGTTTTGATGCCTATCAAAAAAACTATTTTCATCGCCAATTGCCTGAAGATCCTAATCGAGTCATAAAAGATAACCCACGTTTAAAATCGGCCTATAAGCTAGTTGAATTTATTGATCAGATTGATGAAACCACTTGGATTGTTCATTCTAATGATGAAGATTATCAAGTCCGTTTAGTTAGACAGAATAATGAAATGGTATCGCAATGTAATTGCTCATGGTATTTAAATCATCAGCTTAAAAAAGGACCTTGCAAACATATTTTAGCGGTTCAAATTAAGGAAAATATTTATGAATGCTAACTTAGAAAAAGCAGAAGCTATTTTTACTTCATTAAACTGGAATAATGTTACACCAGATAATATTTTGCAACAGCCGTTAGGCAGTAAGGAACAGCAAAAAATTGCCCTTTCTGGATTAAAAAGTGGCGAATGGGATGGGTATGTTCGTAGGGGAGACTCTTTCGAGCTACAAGACTATGTTAAGTGTAATAAAGCATATTTAGTGTTGTATGCTATTAGGATTGGGGTATCAGCCAGCCGAGCACTAAAGCTTGTGCGTTATGCCCATTCCTCTTTGTTATTGCCCGTTATTATGGCGCGCGGTGAGAATTATGCGCAGAAATTTGTACAATCAGCATCAGCGCCAACAGATCTTGTTGCTCAGTTAGTCGATCAATTAAATTTAGCGATTCCAGAAAATCCCAATTATATCAGTGATTGGACTTTGTACGCAGCCGTTGCTATGCGGGGTGACGATATTGTAAAGCATTTTTACGATAAAACCCCGCCAAATTTAGCGCAATGTCAACGCCGATTTTTTGAACACATTCATATTGCTATAGCGTTAAATATACCAGCAACACAATCTTTTACTCAGTTATTTAGTTTAGGGGTAGCATTAGGTTGGCTTGAGTATGAGCAAGCAAAAGAGCTTCTTTTTTTAGCCCTAGATATTGCCTCTCGTCCTGTAGATCGTAAAGCATGGCTTTATACACTTGATGGTTTAGGTATTACTGATGCTGAATTTTGCCAACGGGCATCTGCTTTAATTCCATTGCTAACAACGGGAGAGGCTGCGATGATTAATCGATTAGCACCTGTTTTAATTCCGTTTGTTGATGATGAATTACTAGTTGAAGTGATGATGGCCAGTTTATCGTCTAAAATAAAATCGACGCAAAAATTGGTGTTAAAAACAGCACTCAACCGTAATATACCCCAAAATGCTGATCGGTTTATGCCTTTATTTACTTTATTACTTAGCCAAACCGATGACTCGATTGTTGCTTTAACCAGAAAAATAATTACACAGTGGCAGCTTGATGGTGATTTTATGCAAGCTAGCCCAGTGGCATTAAAGCAACTTTGGCATCCAACGCCATCGCTTTGGCAATTACCACCTTTCGAGTTAGCGCCTATTTCACCCGATATATTAACAGAGCTAGCCTCTGAATTGGTAAAAAGGGACGTATCTGCCCATGATTGTGTGATGGAACGGTTTTTAGCTGTCGCCAATACGATCGCTTATAACGATCCTCAAGCCGCAAAAGCGAGTTTAGTCGGCGTAAAATTGCGAGCTGATGAGTTACTCGGTTTTATATTTTATTGGCGCAAAGGCAAAGAGATCCCGTATCACGATAATTTTACTTGTTTATTAACTGCGCGCGATTATATTGTCTGTAAAAACTTAGGAAAAATCCCTTGTTTACTGTCAACGCCAAGTATGAGTGATCTGTCAATAACTGTGGATGATCTTTGTCAGCGATTAGAGACTTATCAGCAATTAAATATTGATGTATTAGAAGCGGATCTATTTTTAGCATTGACTCGTCTTGATGTATCGATACAATCATCATCAACGAAAGAAAAACTTAGTAAACTAAAAATTACTGTCACTTTGCCGTCAGGGCAAAAAATGTCGCAAAATGCCGAGGCTTTGGTCTTACAGTATCTTAATGATCCCGTGATTGAACCAAAATTAGCGTTAAATGCTAATATTAATGATGTATCGTTTCTTCCTCAATCATTAAGTGATTTTCCAGAACGAATAGGCAATAGTTGGTATACTGCTGAGCTTTTTTCTATTTTTCCTTTATGGGGCGATAGTGCTATACCTTCCGATATTGATTGGGCCAAATCATATCATCAAGGTTTTGTGTTTGAGCAACTTGTTAAAAAACGCTCTCCTTTTCCCCCTCGTTCAGCAATTACACTTTTAGCAGCACAGCGATCTCATTCCTCTCATGTGCTTGGTAATATAGCACAAGCCGTGAATCAAGCATGGCAACGAGGATTGCTTAGACCTGGAGTGGCCGATGTTTTGCTATTGGAGCGTTTAGGCTCGCCCCCTTCCCGTATAGCAAGTTTAGTTGCTGTATTAGCTGATATTGGAAAACAAGGGATGCTTTCGGTAGTTTGGCCCATTTTCGATCAATTAATTATTGCTTCATGCAATGCGCTAAGAATGTTATCAGGCACTGTTGAAACGGTCGATGCCATCGCTGAATTTTTACCTGAAGTTCAATATGCTGTTGATCAGGGTATAGCTGATGCAAGCCAATTACAATTATTAGGCATCAGGATGTTAGCCAGTAAAAAAGGTAGTGCTAATGCAATAAAGAAAGCCCAAGCGATAGTTGACAAGCTCCCTAATATAGCACCAGCGCCGTTAAAACAAGAAGTGTCTATGCTAGCGCCTGATGATTTTGATCAAGTATGGGTAAAGACGGAAAAAACTAGCGTTGTACCTGAAGATAATGTTTCTATTGCTGTGAGTAAACCTGTCATTAACCCATCTTCTCAATTTTCTAAACGTTTGTCTAAATCGTTATTATTTACTTTGAAACTTCCTAATGTAGCAAATCAAGTTTTCCAGATTGTTAAAGGTGATTGGTATTATGATTTAGAAAACGAATGGCAATGCGAAGCTTATCCCGCGCCATTGAATCATTCAGAATTTTGCATTGATTCTCAAACAGAAAGCGTTTGGTTACACTGGAGTGAGGCGAGCCAATGTCTTGTTGTTGAAAAGAGCCGATATGGGTTGGAAAATTGTAAAAATGCCGATAACTTAATTTTTTCTAACGCATTGGTAATGGTGATTATTGGATTATTAGCGCAAGATAGTGATACCTATCACACAAATTCAATTTTTGAACAAAATGTTGAACAAGGCGTCATTGACGCTGACATCATGCGTAAAGCAATTATCTTATTCCTTGACTATCCCGATTTTAGTCCAGCTAAATTAATCCGATTACTGGAAAAAAAACCTAATTTATTATCAGTATTTTACCCTGTATTAATTGAGTGCATTAAGTTTGTAGGAAAAATAGCAAAACGAGATGAAAAAATACCTGCTTGGATCAATCGAATTTTAGATATGTCATTCATTTATGTGCCTTATTTACAAGAAGCAACAAAGCGTGGTTATCTCTCTGAATCTGATTCCCATTGGCAAGGATTAGCCGACATAGCCCATGCAAAAGTAAAATCAACGGCAGTAAATAAAGCAAGACAATTGCTTGAGTTTATTAAGTAATGTAGTTATTTCTTAACAATACATTTGGTAATGTTAAGCATGTTTAATTTGTGAATAATTAAATTTAGTAATTATTCAAATTGTTATATAAAAAAACATTATGATAATCATTATTTTCTAAAACATCATATTGAATTATGTTACTGTTTTGTCTTTATTTTAATAAGAAAGGCATATTATGACTCATTCTTCTCATCCGTTGGTTCGTTTTTACTTAAAAGTAGGGTTGATACCGCAGATTTTATTGGGCTTAATACTTGGTATTATTCTCGCTGCCGTGTCGAAAGAGACCGCTTTAGGGATGTCACTTATCGGAGAGCTATTTATTAATGCTTTAAAATCAGTTGCGCCAATACTTGTACTGATTTTAGTTGTTGCATCAATCGCTAATCACCAACAAGGTAAGCAAGCAAATATGCGTGCGTTAATCATGCTTTACTTATCAGGTATGATATTAGCCGCTTTATTAGCTACATTTGCCAGCTTCCTATTTCCATCTCAAATTTCATTTGGCGATGCACTGGAGCAGATCAAGTTGACTCCACCCAACGGGGTTAAAGATGTCTTAAAAACATTACTGAATAAAATGATTGATAATCCTGTTAATGCCCTTGTTAACGCAAATTATATTGGTTTGATTATATGGGGAATAGGTATAGGGTTAGCATTAAGGCATGCAAGCCAAACGACTAAAACGATGATGAATGATTTATCTTATGCTATCTCTTTTATTGTAAGAATTATTATCCGTTTTGCACCATTAGGTGTGTTTGGGCTGGTTTCTTCAACGCTGGCCGAAACAGGTTTTGGCGAATTATTAAAATATGCACATCTATTAGGTGTATTAGTATCATGCATGTTGATTGTGGCATTAGTTCTTAATCCATTATTGGCTTATTGTGTAATGCGAAAAAATCCATATCCATTAGTTTTTACCTCATTAAAAGATAGCGCAATACCTGCCTTTTTTACTCGTAGTTCAGCTGCTAATATCCCAGTTAATATCGAAATATGCAAAAAATTAAATATGGATGAAGATACCTATTCAGTTGCTGTTCCTTTAGGTGCTGCGATTAATATGTCAGGGGCAGCAGTAACAATTACCGTTTTAACACTCGCAACAGTTAACTCAATGCATATTGATGTTGATATCTATTCTGCGGTATTACTTTGTATAGTCAGTTCTGTGTGTGCTTGCGGTGCGTCGGGGATTGCTGGTGGTTCATTATTACTAATTCCTGTTGCTTGTAGTATGTTTGGTATACCTAATGAAATTTCAGCCAAAGTCATTGGTATTGGTATTGCCATCGGTGTTATTCAAGATTCGGTTGAAACGGCGTTAAATTCGTCAAGTGATGTAGTATTTATTGGCGCTGTTTCCTCGGCTGCACAAGAAAATGGTAGACAATAAAAGTTAATCATTATTAATGAAAGATGATCTTAACTTTTATTCAATAGTTAAGTTTATTTACTTGTTTTTTATAGGCTGAGTATGGTGGTTGTTTGATTATCTGCTCAGTTTTTCAATGATTTATAGATAGTGAACCTTTCCTCTTTTGATAGAATTTATCATCTTGTAGCCATAAGTAATATGTTTCATTGCTTTTTCTCCAATGGCTATTTATTATTAAAAGTTTTTATTGAGGTTGACTGCTTACTTTGCTTGAGTAATTTATTACCTTAAGCTACAAGGAAATATTATGTCATTTAATGCTATTGTCTTAGAAAAAGATAAAACAACAGGTTTTACATGTTCACTTAAAGCCATTAACAAACAGCAACTATTAGACCAACAAGGTGATACGTTAATCAAAGTAGCTTATTGCAGTATTAACTATAAAGATGCGTTAGCTTTAACTAACAAAAGCCCTATTGTAAGGCAATGGCCGATGGTACCCGGTATCGATGGTGTTGGAACTGTCATTGAGTGTAGTAGTGGTCGTTATCAAAAAGGTGATACGGTTATTTTAAATGGTTGGGGGTGCGGTGAAACTCATTGGGGGTGCTTGGCACAATATGCTTATTTGAAGTCTGAATGGTTAATACCTTTGCCCAATCAGTTTACCGCTCATCAGGCAATGGCTATTGGCACAGCGGGTTATACTGCTGCACTTTGTGTTCAACGAATTATTGATGTTGGTGTACAACCACAAGATGGTCTGATTTTAGTGACAGGTGCAACAGGTGGCGTTGGCTCAATTGCCGTTGCGTTACTGGCCAAACTTGGGTATCAAGTTACCGCATCGACTAGTAAAATTGATGAAGAGAATTATTTACGTCAACTTGGCGCAGTTAATATCATTGATAGCCAAACATTAAAAGAAACAGGCAAGCCATTACAAAAAGAGCAATGGTCAGCTGCTGTGGATGTTGTTGGGTCACATACTTTAGCCAATATTTGTGCGCAAACCCAATATGGTGGTATTGTAACTTGTTGTGGACTTGCTCAAGGTATAGATTTATCAACAACGGTTGCACCGTTTATTTTACGCGGTGTTACGTTAACTGGTATAGATAGCGTGATGGCGAGTTATGATAAGCGTATTGCTGCGTGGAATTTATTGGCATATTACCTAGATGAAAAACTGCTATCGCATATTAGCAATACAATTTCATTAACTGAATGTGTTGAGGCAGCAAATAAAATGATAGCTGGGCAAATAAAGGGGCGTTGTGTTGTTGATGTAAACAAATCGACTTAGGATGCTTAGATTGGGCTAAATCGTCATATTATAATGATTATATTGAACAATAGCACCTGTAGTCACTCAAACGCTTAAAAGTTGGTAGTTCAGCATTACCACCAACTTAGTTTATAACGTAATTTTAATTGATTACAGAATTATAGCTGTCAATAACATTGCCAAGTGTACCATTCAAATACTTGACTTCATTTTCTATCTTGGCAGTCTGTAAATCTTTTAAAACAACTTTCATTTGATTAACCAATTCAGGTAATTTATCGGCAAACCTATCATAATAAATATTGTTCAAAGCTTGTTTTTTGATTAAGTCAGTTTTGCCTTTATTGGCAATTAATTCATTGGCTATAGATTCTAGTTGTTCGATTTTTGGTTCAATTGCTGATTTATCAAGATTTTTAAAGTCATTATTTTCAGCAAAATTTCGATTAATTAATGCTACAACTTCCTCAGATATATCTATGAATTCAATACAATTGTAGTGAAGCATTAATCCTTGATTTTTAATTTCTGCTTTTTGAAATGCGTGGATCTCTTTATATAATTTATCGTAAGCGATAAGAGCAATATCTTCTGCTTCAATATATTGATTATAGGCATTTTCTAGATTGTTGAATAGCTCAGGTAATTTAGCCAGTTCATCTAACTTATATTCATTCGTTGTATAATATTTAGCAACTTTGTCATAAGCTAAGCCTAACTCAACAAATTTATCACCTAAGGCTTTGCCAGCACTATCAAGCTCAGGAAGTTCTGGTTTGATTGCTATTAATTTATTAATCAATTGCTTATAATCATCAAGATCTTCAGGAGAAGGATTGGAACCGACAAGAAGATTTATACGTTTTGTTGGGTCATTTTTTATGCGATTGTAATCGATGTTACCATTTTTGTCTTGAAATTGTTTTAAATATCTGTCAACTTGCTTATCAAGATTAATCAGTGTAGATGGTAAGGAAACTCTGTTTGTTAACTGTTGCTCGGCTAAAGTAAAATTGGTGTTAAAAACACTTAACCACAGATTACCTTTATTCGCTTTTGCTGCTATTTGTTGTGAAGTATTTTCTGAAGTTTTTTCTGAAGTTTTTGCTTCGGAAACTGTGGTCGACTGAGCGGTTTTACTTTCTGATTGATCATTGCAACCAATCATTAAAAGCCCAGCAATAAATATTGTTAAGAATTTTTTCTGCATCTTTTTTCCTTAATGTTATTATTAGTTTAATAATTTGATACTTTACATTTTTTTTTCTTTTTTTTCCAATAAAATATGTGTTTATTTTAGTGTTATATATTAATTTTGGAAAACTGAAAAGAAAATATACTGTTTATTAACTATTAATAATGCTTGTGTTTCTTTCTAAAAAGGCATAAATTTGACGCTTATAAGTTGTTTTGCAAATGATGTCTGCGATTGCTATTTGGAATTTTTAACCATAAAAGATTAATTTATGGAGGAAATCTATATGCTGTATCAAACTCGTGATGATTTGCCAGCTTCTGTGCGTCATGTTTTGCCAACGCATGCGCAAGATATTTTTAAAGAAGCATTTAATAGTGCAATAAAAGAATATCAAGATCCCCACAAAAGGCGTGATCATAGTGATCCAGAAACGATTGCCTTCAAAGTAGCTTGGGCTGCTGTTGAAAAGACCTATCATAAAGATGAAGAGGGTAACTGGGTTGCTAAATAATTTAAGCTGAACCATAAAACTAAACATCTTTAATTTTTTCTGCCCGATTAGTGAGAAAAACTACTATTTTTATCGATATACTGACCTATATACCCTTTCTCATTGATTGAGCAGAAAAGAATTTTTGATGATATATTACTTACTTAAAAGCTACTTATATGCTAAAAGTTAGTGTAGCTGTGTTTGTCGCATTTCGATAAATCATTAAATTCCACAAAATTATTGCTTGGATAGGCTATCCTAATTAGTGTTTATTTCCATGATTTTATCTTTTTGCTACTGAAAAGTATGGATATACTACGAGATCGATTTAATTCTCAATTCCAATTTATCTGGAAAAAACAACAAAGCGCTCAGTGCCAAAGTGGGTGAGAGGTATTATCACTATCAAGCTTATGGAACAAGAATGCGACAGGCAGCGGCAGCGCTTAGAAAGTAAGTCATAACAGTAGATGCCGAATTGGTTGAATCATGCAAGAAAAGGATTTGGCGTCAAAATGCACCTGTAAAAAATATCTCATCCTAGCAAAAATATTAGCAGCATCCACCCATATAAATGCGTTATTAAGGTTGTATTGTTTTTTCTGGATTAAACTACCTATTTAATGTATTGAGCCTTGCATCATAAGATAGGCTTGCGCAAAAGGAGTAATGTTATTATTTGTTAAAATAAAAACTCCAATAAAATCAATGGCTTTTCTGAATGATTTTTATCATGACCAGTTTGCCTTTTTCTCTGGCACATCATGCCTATATTCTTGATATCATGCACAAAGCTAGTTACACACTAAATGTGTATAACTAGTCGCATAAAATTATTGTTTAATAATGTTATTAAGTAAAATTTTTCACAATGTATTTATCTTTTTCCTGATCAATACGGAAAAAGTTGGTTAGTAATTCTATTTTTTTCTTTTTATACTAAATTTGAATTATTAATAAATGTAGGTATTTGATTATGAAAAATAACGGGTTACCAAAAGATTTTTTGTGGGGAGGTGCAGTTGCTGCTCACCAATTAGAAGGGGCTTGGCAAGCGGGTGGTAAAGGTATTAGTGTTGCCGATGTGATGACGGTGGGGTCGCCTAAAAGTTATCGTAAGATCACCGAAGGCATTATTGAAGGAGAATATTATCCTAACCACGATGCAATTGATTTTTATCATCACTATAAAGAAGATATTAAGCTATTTGCCGAAATGGGATTTAAATGTTTTCGAACTTCGATAGCTTGGACACGTATCTTTCCAAACGGAGATGAGCTTGCTCCTAATGAAGAGGGCTTAAAATTTTATGATGATCTATTTGATGAATGTCTGAAACATAATATAGAGCCTGTTGTAACCCTTTCTCATTTTGAGTTGCCTTATTATCTTGTCACTGAATATGGCGGATTTCGTAATCGTCAATTGATCGACTTTTTTGTTCGCTTTGCTGAAGTATGTTTTGATCGTTATAAAAATAAAGTCAAATATTGGATGACTTTTAACGAAATTAATAATCAAGCTAATTTTAATGAAGATTTTGCACCATTTACTAATTCAGGTATTTACTATAAAGCAGGCGATAATCGCGAACAGATTATGTATCAAGCTGCCCATTATGAATTAGTTGCTAGTGCTAAAGCAGTACAAATAGGTCATGCCATTAACCCTGATTTTAAAATTGGGTGTATGTTGGCGGTAATACCAATTTATCCTGAAACCTGTAAACCAGGTGATATTTTGATGGCACAAAAAGCAATGGAGCGTAAATACTTCTTTGCGGATGTTCATGTGCATGGCGAGTATCCGAATCATATTAAAAAATATTGGCAACGCAATGGTTTTGAGCTTGATATTACAGCGCAGGATCTTGAAGTGCTTACTAAAGGTACGGTTGACTATATTGGTTTTAGCTATTACATGTCTAATGCTATTAGGAAAAAGGAAAATGATAACAGCTATAGCTATGACGAAAAAAAGGATCTGATTGGTAATCAATACGTTAAAAAATCTGACTGGGGCTGGCAAATTGATCCTGAAGGATTACGTTATACCTTAAATTGGTTAACAGATATGTACCGATTGCCACTGTTTATTGTTGAAAATGGGTTTGGTGCATATGATAAAGTCGAGGCAGATGGTAGCATTCATGATACTTATCGTATTGAATATTTAAAAGAACACATCAAACAAATGAAGATTGCTGTTGAAGAAGACGGCGTTGATTTAATGGGCTACACCCCTTGGGGATGTATTGATTTGGTTTCGGCGGGCACTGGTGAAATGGAAAAACGGTATGGGTTCATTTATGTGGATAAAGATAATAAAGGTAATGGAACCTTAAAACGTAGCCGAAAAGATTCATTTGCTTGGTTTAAGAATGTCATTGCTTCAAACGGTGAAGTTTTATAGAAACTTATAGAAGCTCTATAAAAGTAGAATAGAAGCTCTATAAAAGTTTTATTAAGGGATCATAATTGCGTTGAGGAAAAACCATGAAAAAAGCATTAATTATTTGTGCAGCAGGAATGTCATCATCATTAATGGCTAAAAAAGTAACAGAATATTTTGCTAGTAAAGATAAAGCTATTTCGGTTGATGCAGTATCGGCAACCGAAGGAAGCAATATGATTAAAAATAGTGATTTCTCATTATTTTTAATCAGTCCACAAACGATGATGATGTTTGATAAGTTAAAAAATTTGGGTGATGAAGTGGGTAAGCCTGTAGTAAGTATTCCTTTTCAGGCCTATATCCCTATACCGTCGGGTATTGAGCAATTGGCTAAGTTAACCGAAGACAATATCAAATAGCCCAAAATAAGCCTTTGTTTTAGAAAAACGGCTTGGCGTTGTCATTAGGTTACCAGACATGGCAGCGCCTTATTAACTTGCTTGATGTGTGCTTATCTAACATATCAGAGTAACTACACTATGATTAACAGCCTAGTTTTAGCTGTCACAGGTACGGATGATTGTGATTAAGAACAAACAACGAGATCTAATTAGTTTAATGGTTCGCTCTAAAAATCTATTCAAAAGCAGCGCATTGCTGGCAAGTGAATTATCATTATCAGATCGAACTGTTCGTACTTACCTTAATGACTTAAAACCGTTGATTGAAAACAATGGCGGAACTATTGTTAGTAAACAAGGTTATGGTTATCAATTACAAATTAAAGATAGAACGGCTTTCAACTTATTTTTAATTGAACATCATTTATTCTATCGTAACGAAGAGCAAGCAAACTGCCGAGAAGCATGTCAAAGAAAGCACCATATTCTTAATCTATTATTATTAGAAAGCCAAAAAATTGATATAGAGGCGTTATCAGAACGATTATTTATTAGCTCTTCTCAACTAAATAAAGATATTTTAGAAATCAAACACCAGCTTCAACCTTATGGGCTAACTGTCAAAAAAAGTCGATCCTTGTTTTATGTTGAAGGCGAGGAAAAAGCTAAAAGGCATTTTATTTTAAGTTATTTTTTTCATGAAGAATCAATTAACTTTTTACAAAATCTTACTTATTTGAACAAGTTTAGTGATGTAATTAGTTTTGACTCCTTGACCATTATTATTTTAGATGAATGTCGTGAGGCAAAGATAAAATTATCTGATGTCATGATGCAAAATATCGTGTTACATCTATCACTTAGCATTAAACGCTTACAATCAGGGCTTTCTATTCAAAATCTTGATATGCCACAATCGACAAAAAATACATTGGAATATCAAGTTGCTAAGAAAATTATCAATAGAGTCGAAAAAGTAATTGGTTTTTGTTTTCCCAAACAAGAACAAATGTATTTAACTTTACATTTGATGAGTAAATCGAATGTTACTCATAATGATGTGGATTGCGAATTATATTTATCTGTGACTAATATATTAATCGAAATTGAGCAGCAGACAGGGTATTTATTTTTAAATGACGAACAATTGAAAAACGGCGTTATTCAACATTTAAAACCGATGATCGTTCGTTTACAACAAAATATTAAATTAGAAAATCCATTACTTGATGAAATTAAAGCTAATTCACCAGAATTATTTGAATTAGTTAAAAATTACCTTAGCCAGCTACCTCAGCTTAATCAATTTACGATTCACGATGATGAGTGGGGCTACTTGACTTTGCACTTTTTAGCTTCGATTGAAAAATTAAAAAATGAACAAAAAACCAAAGTGCTAATTATTTGTGCAACGGGTCTTGGCAGTGCCCAGCTATTAAAAAACCGAGTTGAATGTGAGTTTGATGAACGAATCAAAATTGTTGCGACACAAGGATATTATGAAATTGAACCAGAAACGTTAAATAAGGTCGATTTTATTATTTCGTCCGTTGATTTATCAGCGCAAGTATTTAAAGTGCCTGTTTTTCATGTTTCTGTATTCTTAACGGATGATGATGTACAAAAAATTCGCCGTTATCTTGCATCACGAAATATGCCTGTCTCTGAGCGTAAAACGCAAATTCCAATGTTCGCAACACAAAAATCTTGCAATCATTTTATTGATATTGAGCAAATTATTGATGATTTATTTGCAGATTATTTCTACCCATGCCGACAACCTCAAAGCAAAGAACATATTTTAGATTCTTTACTTGATCTTTTAGCGTTAAATGAAGATAGCAATTATAAGCAACAAATGATAAAGCAAATGCAAAATCGTATGCTATTAGGTGACATCTTCTTTAGCCAAGCGATAGTGGTGCCACACCCTGCAATTCCTGTAGGGAAATTATCTAAAATTGGTGTTGCGATGATCCCTGATGGATTATTTTGGGATGAAAATTACCCACAGGTTCGCTTCGTTTTTATGATTTCCCCTTCTATTTATCAAAATTCAACTTTAGCGATGATAACTAAAGCCATTATTAATTTAATTGATGATTTAGCAATGCAATCAAAACTGTTGAAAACGCATAACTATGGCCAATTTAAACGGCTTTTTATCCAACTTATTGAAAAAGGAGCATAGTAATGAACGATGAAATGAGCTCAGAAGATATTCAACTTATCGCTTTTAATATTATTTTATATAGCGGTAATGCTAAAACTAAAATTCATGATGCATTTAAGGCAATGAGACAAGCCGATTTTATTACCGCAAACCAGCTTCTTGACGAAGCGAATGAAGATATTTTACAAGCTCACTACTCACAAACAGAGTTACTACAAAATTATGCTAACGGTACAAAAATTACCATGGAAATTATTATGGTACATGCGCAAGATCACTTAATGACAACAATGACAATGCGCGAAATTGCACTTGAGATGGCTCATTTGTATGAGCAAAACCACCGCTTAGCAGTCAAATTAGGGGGGGAATCCATCATATGACAACTAAAAAATTAGAAATGCACCAAAAAACGAGCCTAACCAACCTCTATTTTAATCGCTTTTTAGCTATTCGTTATAGCACGGCATTTTTTTTATTTATCAATCTGTATTGGTTTGTATTTTTAGGTGGATCATTATCTATTGTGGCCTTTTTGCCACTATCGATCCTTGTGCTAGCGATATTAACGATGTATGAGCAGATTAAACTTTATCGAAGTCATAATAATCGTTTACCTTATGCAAAGGTGTTTTATTCCACATTATCGGTAATTTGTATTGTTTTGCTGATTTCGGTAAATACATCTTTATTTCATCTATTCTTTCCTTTTTTTAAAAACACTCAATATGTCTTAAATACCGTAATGATAGTGTTAACAGCAAGTTTATTAATTAATTTTTTACTGCTTAAAAAAATAAAAAAAATTGAGCTTAATAAGGATAAATCTTTCCAAAGAATTCAAGCTTACCAACAGGTCATTAATTAGATGAGGATAACAAAATGAATACCGGATTTGTAATTTTACAGAAATTTTTAATGGCGCCAATGGCTAAAGTATCGCAATTTAAAATTGTTCGAGCAGTAATGGCCGCGGGGATGGCTTCAGTGCCTTTCTCAATTGTGGGATCTATGTTTTTAGTATTCAATACTTTACCAATGACATTTACAGGATTAGAAGGCTTTTTTGAAAATACTTTTTTTAGAGTGAGCGATCTTTATATGATTGCCAACACAGCAACTATCGGCATTTTAGCTCTCTATTTTAACTTTGTTGTTGGTTATGAACTGACTAAAATCGAAGAAGAAGAAACTGGTCTTAAAGTTAACCCTCTTAACGGCGCTATGTTATCTATTTTTGCTTTTTTCATGACTTTGCCTGAATTAGTTATGCAAAAAGGCGTGATTACATTACTTAATGATCAAAGTAATTTAGTCTTTAATGGGTTACGTTTAAAACCTTTTATTTTCCGCTTAGGTACATCGGGTATATTTATTGCAATCGTAATGGCAATTTTGGCAACTCATCTTTATTTTTTATGTGTTAGGCGAAATTGGGTTGTGAAAATGCCAGAAACTGTACCGCTAGGTGTTTCGCGGTCTTTTACTGCGCTGATTCCAACGTTTATTATTGCGTTTTTTGTGATCATTATTAATGGCGTTTTTATCTATTTTGGTACTGATATTTTTAATATTATTGCTGTGCCATTTGCTTTTGTGACCAATTTAACCAAAAGTTGGCTAGGTGTTATGGTCATTCTCTTTTTAATCCATGCATTATGGGTTGTTGGGATCCATGGCGCTACTATTATTGGCGCATTTATCACCCCAATTATGTTAGCTAATATGAACGAAAATGCACTTGGTGGTGAACATATTCCTTTTGCTGGAGAATTTAATAATTCATTAGTGATTCTAGGCGGTTCGGGCTCTACCTTATTAATGACATTCTTTATTGCTTTTTGCGCTAAGTCTAGCCAATTAAAAATCTTGGGACGAGCTTCAGCAGTGCCTGCAATATTCAATATCAACGAACCTATTATTTTTGGTATGCCGATTGTATATAATCCTTACTTGGCATTTCCATTTTTCTTAGCGCCGATGGCGTGTGGAACATTAGGTTATTTTGCAATTAATACGGGTTTTATCCATCCAATCATTGCATTAATTCCATGGCCATCACCAATGGGTATAGGCGCATTTATTGGTACGGGTGGTGACTATAAAGCTGCTATTATTGCGGTCGTGTCGGCCATTTTAGCTTTGCTAATTTATATTCCTTTTGTCAAACTATATGACAATAAACTTTATAAAGATGAACAAGGTAAATCAGCAAATCAAGCTCAAACAGCTTAGTTTTAATTAGTTTATATTAAAGGGTGTATGCCATTTAGTTTGCTACACTCTTTTTTAATTGTTTTGAGCTAATTACACGAAATCCAATTCTAAAAGTAATGAATAAGAAAGTATTTTCTTTTAATCATGTATTGAATCCTCACCATAATTGAAACGGCATAGATTCCTGAATATTTTTTACAAAAAATAGGCAAATCAAAATTATCTAAGCAGGCTTGATTCGAAATTAATAAGAAAATCATCACAAAGTCAAGTATAGAAATTTCTATATGATCAATATTTACTCAACATTTTTATTTTCTATGTTATATTGATAATTCCCCTTAACCAAATATTGCATAATTTTTCCTATTTTTTTATGCGATTTTGTGTTAGGTGGGGCGGATAAATCATATTTTATTAGGAGGTACAACATGTTCTATCTTAAACGCAGGCTGATAACGTATTGTAGCCTTGTTATTTTTTTAGTGATAAGCCCAGTATTTGCTGTAGACAATTTAAAACAAAAATTTGAGGCTGGAGCCGTTGCCTCCCCAGATTATTATGGCGCACTAGCTGCGCAAGAGATATTAGAAAAAGGGGGAAATGCCGCTGATGCTGCTGTAGCTACAGCATTTACTCTGGCTGTTACCTATCCTGAAGCGGGTAATATTGGTGGTGGCGGTTTTATGACGCTTTGGATGGAAGGCAAGCCTTATTTTATCGATTATAGAGAAATTGCCCCGAATAAGGCTGATCGAGATATGTACCTTGATGATCATAAAAATGTGATCCCGAATTTAAGTCTATATTCCTACAAAGCCTCAGGCGTACCAGGTACGGTTGCTGGTATGTGGGCTGTGCATCAACGTTTTGGTAAATTATCTTGGAAAGAAGTTATGGCGCCAGCTATACGATTTGCCAATGAAGGGTTTACCGTAGATAAACTACTCGTTAAACGGTATCATGAAGTAGAATCACTAGCGCCGGCTAATGGCCACTTTAAGCAATACTTTGGTTCTATGCAAGAAGGAAAACTATTTAAGCAGCCCGAGCTTGGCAAGGTATTAATGCGTATTGCCGATCAAGGTAGTGACGGTTTTTATAAAGGTGAAACGGCTAAATTAATTGCAAAACAGATGCAAGAAAATGCAGGTTTAATTACTGAAAATGATTTAGCTAATTACCAAGCTAAATGGCGAGAACCATTAGTTGCTAACTGGCAAGATATGCAAATTGTAACTGCACCACCACCAAGTTCAGGCGGTGTAGGTTTAATTCAACTATTATTAATGAAGCAAAATTTAGCGAATGATTTTAAGAATGTTAAGGTCAATTCACCTCAATATATTCACTTATTAGCAGAAATAGAAAAACGTGTGTTTGCTGATCGAGCAGAATATATGGGCGATCCTGATTTTATCTCGGTTCCTGTTGCTAAACTGATTGACGCTAATTATTTGGCAGAAAGAGCAAAACAAGTTAACCCAAAAGCGATTTCTATTACCGAACAAGTTAAACCTGGTCTGAACAACAACCATGAAAAATTACAGACAACGCATTTTTCTATTGTAGATAAATGGGGTAATGCAGTATCTAATACTTACACTCTTAATGGTTGGTTTGGATCTGCGGTTGTGATTGAGGGTACAGGTATTATACTCAATAATGAGATGGATGATTTTAGTAGTAAGCCAGGTGTTGCTAATCAGTTTGGTGTAGTGAGCAAAGATGCTAATGCCATAGAGCCTAATAAGCGTCCTTTATCTTCTATGACACCAAGTATTTTTATTAAAAATAATGATGTTGCAATGGTTATTGGTACGCCAGGTGGTTCAAGAATTTTTACCTCCATCTTTCAAGTTGTAACTAATGTTTTTGATAATCATATGTCATTAAAAGCAGCAATGGATACACCTCGTTATCATCATCAATTATTACCAACTAATCTTATTTTTATTGAACGATTTCAAAACAAAGTACCAGAGGATTTAAAAGATAAACTCAAGCAAATGGGCTACCACTTTGAGCAGCAAGATTTTAGCGGTGATATTCAGGCGATAAAAATCACAGATAAAAAACCTGAAGCAGTATCAGATATCCGTGGTAGAGGTAAATCAATGGTTGTAAGATAAAAATATTTTTCATGTTGATGTATATAATAAATATTTAATTTTATTTTTATCATTGCCACTGAAAAATAGATAATAAAAAACCCGTTTAGATTAAACGGGTTTTTATTTAATTTGAGTTATTATTGTTCAGAAATAACTTCAACAGTCAGTTTAGCAAAAGCTTCACTATGTACTTGGAAAAATACTTCGTATTCACCTGTTGTACGTAATACACCATTTGGTAAGCGAACTTCGCTTTTCGATACTTGAATACCACGAGCTTTAACTGCATCAGCGATATCACGAGTACCAATTGAACCAAATAGTTTGCCTTCATCACCAGCTTTAGAAGCGATAGTGACTTTACCTAGAGCATTAATTTCAGCAACGCGCGCTTCAGCGGCTTTTAATGTCTCAGCAAGTTTTGCTTCTAATTCAGCACGACGAGCTTCAAAGAATTCAATATTCTTTTTAGTCGCTACTACTGCTTTACCTTGTGGAATCAAATAGTTACGAGCATAACCCGCTTTTACATTAACTTGATCACCTAAGCTGCCTAAATTAGCAACTTTATCGAGTAGAATAATTTGCATTATATGTTCCCTCTGTTGCTAATTACTGATGGTTGTCAGTATATGGTAATAATGCCAAGTAACGAGCGCGTTTGATTGCGCGAGCTAATTGACGTTGATATTTTGCGCTAGTACCAGTGATACGGCTTGGTACAATTTTACCACTTTCTGTGATATAGCTTTTTAATAAAGAAACATCTTTATAATCAATTTCTTTAACGCCTTCTGCAGTAAAACGGCAGAATTTGCGACGACGGAAATAACGTGCCATTTGGCTATTCTCCTAATAGTTTAATCTGGTCAGCATGTAATACAAGTTGGCTTGTTTGGTTACGTTTAGTGTGGGTACTTATAAATCCACTGACTAAAATTTTGCTGCCTTTTTTTATGTAACTTAACTCTTGTTGTCCACTAGCAATTACGGGCATTATGCACCATGCTTGCCTTGTGAGTTCTGCTTCGATTTGTTTAGAAACATGTTCTAAATAAAATTGGCAGTGCGAAATCCCACTTGGACTGACTTTTCTTATCGGTGTTTTTTTTACAATACCCGATAACACTAAACGATTATTCGTCGGAATCATCGTCCATGTTTACTTCGTTAAAATCTTCTTCAGAACTACGACGTTCTTCTTTAGCTTTTAACATAGGTGAAGTTTCAGTTACAGCGTGTTTGGTGCGCATAATTAAACTGCGAATCACTGCATCATTGAAGCGGAAGTTATCTTCAAGTTCATTAACAGCTTCTTGAGTTGCTTCAACATTCATTAACACATAATGTGCTTTGTGCAGTTTTTCGATAGGATAGGCTAATTGACGACGACCCCAATCTTCTAAACGATGGATTTTACCACCATCAGTGGTTAATGTACCAGTATAACGTTCAATCATACCAGGTACTTGTTCACTCTGATCTGGGTGAACCATAAATACTATTTCGTAATGACGCATTATCGCTCCCTACGGATTAATCAGCTTTCTGTCGGGGCAACCGCAACCCATTGAAAGCAAGGAACATGAAAATAGGCGGTTGAAATCGACGTGGCATTATATATCAACTTATTATATTTGACAAATGAATATGCTAAGTGGTTTTAATACTTACTTTGATCGTTATAAGCAAGCCCTTCTGCATTTGAGTATTTCAGATTATAGGAGATATTAAAATATAACTCACAATAAAAACTTAAATAAAATCAATGGTTTTTCTGAACGGTTTTTAGGGTGTAAAATGCATTTTAAAATGTAACGATTTCTATACATTTTTATTGTTAAAATATGTTATGCTTGAGTATGTAAAATGTTAATTGTAGGTATATGCATAGTAAGGAGAATTTGATGGCTCAAGAAATTATTTTGAAGGAAACTATTTTTAGTAAAATTATTCGAAAAGAAATCCCTGCTGATATTGTTTTTCAAGATGATAAAGTGACGGCATTTCGTGATATTTCTCCTCAAGCGCCGAAGCATATTTTAATTATTCCCAACAAACTTATTCCAACTATTAATGATGTTACTGAACAAGATGAAGTGATATTAGGGCATATGGTGACCGTTGCTGCTAAAATTGCAAAGCAAGAAGGTATTGATGAAAGCGGATATCGCTTAATCATGAATTGCAACAAAGATGCAGGGCAAGAGGTCTTTCATATTCATATGCATCTATTGGGCGGTAAAAATTTAGGGCGATTAATAGGTTAATCATTATATGAAACAGTTCAAAGGTATATTTGTTACTAGTGCATTAATTTTTGCGTTAACTGGCTGTCATCTTATTAGCAATACCCCAAAAGTGGAAGTGAAACCGCCAGTAGATGAAACGCAGTCTAGCGATACGGCGGTCATTGAAATGCCTCCTCAAATTGTTAAACAAACGGATTGGCATTTAATCTTATCGCCTTTTATCAATAAGTTGGCTAATACATCACTTGCAAGTTCTGATAATAAGCTTATTTTAATTAGCGATATTCAAAATCGTAGCGGTGATTATCTTGCAAGCAATCAAATTGATGAAGCTTTACACCAATTAATGCATAAACAAAACACGTTCACAGTGGTTAATAAGCAGGTCATAAATCAAGCTAAACAAACGCTGGGTATTTCGGCTGATGATAAGTTAGTTTCTCGCGGTAAGATGATTGGGTTGGCTAAGTCAATAAATGCCAACTATGTTCTTTTCACCACTATCTATAAAGTGCCTGATGAAAGCCATGGAGCAGATCTTGCAATGGAATTAATTTCAACACAAAGTGGAGAAATTCTAGCTAGATCTACCTCTAAAGATTTTTCTAAACAACCCAATATTAACGAGGGATCAAATCAAGTTATTGAGGATAACAAATAATGGGACCATTGCTGATTGATGTTGAAGGTAAATCATTAACCGAAGAAGATAAGGCATTATTACAAAACCCGTTGGTTGGTGGGGTGATTTTATTTAGTCGCAATTATCAGGATCAAACTCAATTAAGAGAATTGATAAAACAGATTCGGGCAGTTTCTACACAGCGTTTATTAATCTCGGTTGATCATGAAGGTGGGCGCGTTCAACGTTTTCGTGATGGTTTTACTGCTATTCCACCTGCGCAATCTTTTGCAGCTCTTAATGAGCTTGAGCAAGCTAAATCGTTAGCTTTTGATGCGGGTTGGGTACTTGCAATGGAACTTATTGCTTTTGATATCGATCTTAGCTATGCGCCCGTTTTAGACTTAGGTCATCATTGTCTTGCTATCGGCACTCGTTCATTTCATCAAGATGCCAATATCGCCTATCAAGTTGCTGCTGCTATGATTGATGGTATGCATGCTGCAGGAATGAAAACAACCGGTAAACATTTTCCTGGGCATGGTCATGTGCTTGCTGACTCGCATAAAGAAACACCTATTGATCATCGTGAAAAATCACTCATTGAACACGATATGCAAATTTTTGCCAAATTGATCGCTGATAAAAAACTCGATGCCATTATGCCTGCTCATGTTATCTATCCTGCTTTTAATGATCAGCCTGCTAGTGGTTCACCTTATTGGCTTAAAACAGTGCTGCGTGAGCAATTACGTTTTGAGGGGGTGATTTTTTCCGATGATTTATCGATGAAAGGTGCAGCAATAATGGGAGGCTATGCCGAGCGAGCCCAAGCAGCATTAGCGGCAGGCTGTGATCTACTGCTAGCTTGTAATAATCGACAAGGCACTATTGCCATTTTAGAAAGATTAACAGAGCTAAATAAGATTTATCCATTAATATCAAATAAAGCGAAACATCTATTAACTAATACAAAAATCACTTATGCTGAATTAAAAAACAACTCTCAGTGGCAACATCGACGTGATAATTTAAAAAAACTTAGTGAAAAGTGGGAAGAATATGCAAGCAGCAATGATTGAAATTGATAATAACCAACTTCTAGTTGCGTATAATGATACGGCTAAAGCATTATTTCCTCATAACGTTTTAGTATTAAATCAACCTTTTGATTATCAAAAAATATTTAATTTTGATAATACAATAAATATAAATGAACAAGATGATGCAATCATCGTTTTAAATTCTCAGCACTTTTTATTGCAAAAAATGGTTGATCCATCTAAAACAGTCTTTGTTGTGCAACCAATTGCTTACTTAAAAAAACGATTGTCGAAAATCAAAGTCGTCGGGCACCATGCTTTCGATATCTTTGCCACTCAAAGTTTAGTTATGCAAAAACTTATTGCACAAGCTAAAGCTTTTTCTATGCAAAGTGAACCTTTATTAATATCAGGCGAAACAGGTACTGGTAAAGACTTACTAGCTAATGCTTGTCACCAATATAGCCCTCGCGGCGATCAAACCTTTCTAGCATTAAATTGTGCAGCTATGCCTGATGAGGTAGTAGAAAGTGAATTATACGGGCACGCAGCAGGCGCTTACCCAGGGGCGATTGAAAGTAAAAAAGGTTTTTTTGAGCAAGCTAATGGTGGTTCAGTATTGCTTGATGGCATTGATGAAATGTCTTTTCAAATGCAAACCAAATTATTACGTTTTATTAATGATGGTTATTTTCGGCGAGTAGGTGACGATAATGAAGTCTATGTCGATGTAAGAATTATTTGTGCAACAAAAGTCGATTTAGCTGATTTAGTCGAACAAGGTAAATTTAGAAAAGATCTCTACTACCGACTTAATGTACTGTCGCTTAATTTACCCTCATTGCAAGAACGTAAAGATGATATTTTGCCACTTACGCATATCTTTGTTAATGAATTTGCCAATAAACAAGGGTTCATACCACCTGCGATCGATAATGACCTTATTGACTACTTTGTTCACTATTCATGGCCAGGCAATGTAAGACAACTTAAAAATATCTTATACTCTGCATTAGCCCAATTAACTACCCCAATATTAACGGTTAAAAATATCGTATTGCCAACACCTAAATCACAAGTATCATGGGTCAACAATATCGAAAATAAAACTCTGGATGAAATAACCAAGCAGTTTGAAAAAGAAACCTTATTAAAACTTTATGACCAATACCCAAGCTCCCGAAAACTGGCTAAAAGGCTCGGAGTGTCGCATACAGCAATTGCTAATAAGTTGAGGGATTATGGGATAGGGCGGTGATTTTGCTAAATAATGTTAAAAGAATATTAATAACAGGTGGAGCCGGATTTATCGGTTCTGCTGTTATTCGTTATATTATTGAACATACTCAAAGTTATGTAATTAATATTGATAAATTAACTTATGCAGCAAACTTGTGCTCATTAGCAAAGGTTTCAAGCAACAGTCGATATATCTTTAAAAAGATGGATATTTGTAATCGGCAAGGACTTGAACGTGTATTTCGACAATATCAACCTCACGCTATTATTCATTTAGTCGCCGAAAGCCATGTCGATAGCTCAATAATCAGTCCAATTAATTTTATCGAAAGCAATATTATTGGAACTTTTACTCTTTTGGAGGCTTCGCGAAATTATTGGAGCAATTTATCAGAGAAAGATAAAGGCAATTTCCGATTTATCTACGTTTCAACTGATGAAGTTTATGGAAATTTAGGTAGTACGAAGTTATTATTTGCCGAAGCATCCCCCTATTCCCCAAGCAGCCCTTATTCCGCATCAAAGGCATCAAGTGATCATTTAGTTAAAGCATGGCTTCGTACATATGGATTTCCTGCAATTATAACCCACAGTAGCAACAATTATGGCCCTTTTCAACATATTGAAAAATTGATTCCATCTGTAATTATAAATGCTCTAGCTGGTAAACCTATACTCATTTATGGCAATGGTTTACAAATACGTGATTGGATATATGTAGAAGATAACGCTAAAGCTTTATATGCAGTACTAATAAATGGTAAAATTGGCGAGGTTTATAATATTGGTGCTAATAATGAACATACCAATTTAGATATAGTGCAAATTATTTGTTCAATGATGGATTACCTTGTTCCCAAACACCCAATTGGAATCAAACGATACCAAGATTTAATTCAATTTATATCCGATAGACTTGGTCATGATTATCGATATGCTATCGATTCATCGAAAATACAAAAACAGTTAGGCTGGAAGCCACAAGAAACATTTGAAAGTGGATTGCGAAAAAATGATAAAAAATGAGGATATCTCAGTAGTTGTACAAGGACCTGTGGTACCTATTTTGACAAAACTTAGCTTGCTAAGTATTAGAAAGTACCTTCCTGAATCTAAAATTATATTATCTACTTGGAATTTTTCTAATTTGGAAGGATTAGATTTTGATGAATTAGTTCTTAATGAAGATCCAGGCGGATTTGCTCACACTTACTGTGATGGAATAAAAATCAATAATGTTAATCGACTCATTATTTCAAGTTTAAATGGAATTAGAGAGGTAAAAAGTCGGTATGTGTTTAAGATTCGTAGTGATTTTTTGTTAAAAGGAAATTCCTTTCTAAAGTTTTTCAATTTGTACAATCTTGTTGAGCAAAAGTATGTTTTATTTGAGCATAAAGTTTTGGCTTGTAGTTATTTTTCACGCAATCCCAACAAGGTTAATTTGCCCTATCATCCTTCAGATATTGCCTTTTTTGGTCTGAAAAATGATTTATTAAGACTATTTGATATCAAATTAATGAGCGAATCTGATGAATTCTATTTTCAAGAAAATGGCAAATCGGATAGAAGATATGCTCCCGAACAGTATATATTCATTAGTTTTTTACAACAAAATAATCGAAAAGTATTGTGTAATAATAAAGTAGCTGTTAACAAAGACCAAATAACGCAAACAGAACGTTACTTTGTTTCTAATTTTATTTTTTTAGATTGGAAAAATTTTAATTTAAAGCCTCCTAAAAAATTTTATAATTATCGTAAATTAGATCATTTTTCATGTATAACTCATGTTGAGTGGAAGAGATTGTATTACAAGTATGTAACTTTAACCTCTACTAAATTTGCTGGATTTAATTGTGAAAGATTAAAATTGAATTTCATTTTGCTGAATTATCAATTAGTAAAAACGATTGCAAAGTTAGTAACCTTGTTTATTTTAGGTAAAAAAAATAAAGAATTGCGAAAAAAAATTAGAAAAAAAATAATAAGGAATTAATTTTTTCTGTTAAAATGCGAAAATTTAATCATTTATTTTAATTTATTGGGAATAATAATTATATGCTTAACATCGTATTGCCTATGGCTGGTAGGGGAAGTAGATTTGCAAATGCAGGGTTTTCTATACCCAAACCATTTATTCCAATTCATGATGTTCCCATGATAAAGGTTGTTGTAGATAACCTATCACCGAAATGTGAACATCGTTTTATTTTTGTCTGCCAACAACAACATATAGATCAGTATAATTTAATACCTAAATTGAAATCGTATTCAAAAAATGTGGAAATTATTGGTATTAATGGAATAACTGAAGGTCAAGTTTGTACAGCACTTCTTGCTAAAAAATACTTCGATAATAATGAACCTTTAATGAGTGCCAATGCTGATCAATATATTGATTTTGATATAAATGAATATTTAGATGCAATTTCTGACAAAAATCTAGATGGTATGATTATGACGATGAAATCTAATGATCCTAAGTGGTCATATGCCAAAACAAATAATGAGGGTTTTGTGATTGAAACAGCTGAAAAAAAAGTAATCTCAAATGATGCTACAGTTGGAATATTCAATTTTTCTAAAGGTAAATATCTTGTTAAAGCTGCTGAACAAATGATAAAGGATAATATTCGAGTTAATAACGAATTTTATACTTGCCCTTGTTATAACTATCTAATAAGAGAAGGGAAGAAAATCGGTATATATGGTATAGGTGAAGAATATAATGGTATGTATGGATTAGGTATTCCCAAAGATTTGGATTTTTTTCTTAATAATCCTATTTCTTTGAGGGTAAAAAAATGATAGTTCTTTCTCATCGAGGATATTGGAAAGCAATTGAAGAAAAAAATACTGAGATTTCATTCAAGAGAAGCTTTGATCTTGGTTTTGGTACAGAAACTGATTTAAGAGATCATGATGGTGAAATAGTTATTTCACATGATATGCCTGTAGGTGATGAAATGAGATTTGAGCAGCTTTTATCCATTATGGATGGAAGAAATTTACCATTGGCTCTAAATATTAAAGCTGATGGATTATCTAAAATTATCAAAGAAATACTCAAAAAATACAACCATACTAATTATTTTACTTTTGATATGTCAATACCAGATATGGTTTGTCAAATTAATAACAAACTCAATGTCTTTACTGGACTAAGTGATATTTTGAATCAACCAGTTTTAATTGATGATTGTTGTGGTGTTTGGTTGGATTGCTTTAATTCAGATTGGTATGATCACACGCAAATTGATAATCTTATTAAACAAGGAAAAAAGGTTTGTTTAGTTTCGGCTGATTTACATAGAAGGGATGTATCAAAACAATGGGATATGATTCGTAAAAGTAAGTACGTAACTAATGAAAATTTAATGCTTTGTACTGATTTTCCTGAAGTAGCAAGAGGATATTTTAAATGAAAATTAAAGCTGTATTATTTGATATGGATGGAGTATTAATAGAAGCTAAAGATTGGCATTATGAAGCTCTTAACCGCGCTTTAAATTTATTTGGATATGAAATAAATCGTTTTGAGCACCTAACTAGTTATGACGGATTGCCGACTTCAATGAAGCTAAAGAAATTAACTTTAGAAAAAGGATTACCTGCGCAGTTACATAATTTTATTAATGAAATGAAACAACAGTACACTGTATCAATGATTCAAAATCTATGTAGACCTCGCTTTAATCATGAATATGCGTTATCGAAGTTAAAATCAGAGGGTTATCGACTTGCAGTAGGCTCTAATTCAATTCGAATGACGATTGAAATGATGATGAATTATGCTAAATTAACAGATTATTTCGACTTTATGCTAAGTAACCAAGATGTAAAAAATGCTAAACCGGATCCTGAAATATACCTAACTGCCATATCAAGAATGGAGCTTTGTCCTCAAGATTGCTTGATAGTTGAAGATAACGCAAATGGTATCAAAGCTGCAATTGCTTCTGGGGCTCATGTATTAGTAGTTAAAACAGTTGATGATGTTAACTATAAAAATATAAAAAAGCGTATTTTAGAAATAGAGAAAGGAGATATTAAATGCAAATAATCTTCTTGATGGGGGGGCAAAATTTTGAAAAAAATAGTGAAGATTACCCTCTTTATCTTACAGAAATTAATGAAAAATTGGTAATTGAGAGACAGATTGAATATTGTAAAGGATTAAATCCAAGAAAATTTTTGTTTTGTGTTAAAAATGATGATATTAAAAATTTTCAGGTCGATTCAGTTATAAAACAATTGGTTCCTGATAGTGAAATTGTTATTATAAATGACCAAACAAAGGGGGCAGTATGTACGGCTTTGCTTGGTATAGAGTATATTAATAACGATGAAGAATTAATACTTTTAGCTGTAGATGATTTTATTGAAGTCTCAAGCGAGAGAATTTTACAATATTTTCGTGATAATAAAAGTGATACAGGTGTAGTTTCTTTTAATTCTGTTCATCCAAGATATTCTTTTGCAAAATTAGACAAAAATAATTTAGTGATTGAAGTCTCAGAAAAAAAACCTATTAGTAAAAATGCGTTAGCTTCCTTTTATTATTACAAAAAGGGGGCCGATTTTGTAGAGTGTGCTATGGATGTTATTCGAAAAGATAACTTGATCAATGGTTCTTTTTATCTGAGTCAGTCTGTTAATGAGATGATTTTGAGACAAAAAAAAGTCTCTCTTTATAAAATTAATAATGAAAAGTTTCATCCTCTTAAAACGGAGATGCAATTAGCTCAATATTTAGCAGAATTATTGGATGTAAAGGACAGTAAGTAATGAAAATTGCAAAATTAGATGATATGACAAAAGGTTGGTTTATCGGAAACTTTGAGCCTTCTATTTATAAAACTAATGATGTTGAAGTTGCTGTAAAAAAATATAATAAAGGCGATTATGAAGAAGAGCATTATCATAAAATAGCTACCGAATATACTGTAATTCTTTCTGGAAAGGTGAGAATGAATGGTATAGAGTATAGTTCGGGTGATATAATTGTAATTGAGCCACGTGAAGCAACGGATTTCGAATGCCTAGAAGATGGTACTATAAATGTGGTTGTAAAGCTACCAGGGGCTAATAATGATAAGTATTTAAAGTAATTTAATTTGTCAATTTATGCTTAATGGAAATGTAACTATCCCCTAAAATAGCACAGAAAAAAAGTAGAAAATTCTCTATGATAAAAGAAAAGGGGATTTAATTATGAAAAAAATGACTGAACATCAAATCGTCGCTATTTTAAAAGAAGCTGAAGCGGGTATTCTCGTTAAAGAGCTGTGCCGTAAATATGGCATGGGTAATTCAACTTTTTATAAATAGCGGGAAAAATATGGCGGTGTGGAAACTTCGGATATCAAACGCTTGAAGGAGCTGGAGGCTGAAAACCGCAAGCTTAAGCAGATGTTTGCCGAACTGAGCTTAAAATCCCAGCTCTAGGAAGAAATTATAAAAAAGCTTTAGTACCCACAAAGGCACGTAAAACGTGGGCGCACAACTACAAAAAAAATCATTAGGTTACTATTGCTATGAGTTGTGCCATTGTTGGTTTAAGCCGTTGTGCTTACTATTATCAACCTAAGTTGCAGGCTGATTCCGTGATTATTTCGGTGTTGAATACTATCACAGACCGGCATTTACGCTGGGGCTTTCCTAAATGTTTTAATCGTATCAGAAAGCTCGGCTATCAATGGAATCATAAACGGGTATATCGGGTGTATTGTGAGCTAAAGCTTAATCTTAAAACAAAACGTAAACAACGAATTCCACCTCGGGAGCCAGAAAAGTTATCGGTTCCCAATAAACAAGGTGAATGTTGGTCAATGGATTTTATGAGTGACAGTAGCCGTAATCAACGTCGCTTTAGAACATTCAATGTCATCGATGACTTTAATCGTGAGGCGTTAGGGATTGATATTGCAGTAAGTTTACCCGCAGGAAGGATTACCCGTTACTTAGATAAACTGGCCGAATATCATGGGTATCCATTAAAAATACGGGTCGATAATGGGCCAGAATTTACAGGAAAAACCTTTACCAACTGGGCTAAATTACATGGTATAACCATTAATTATATCCAGCCCGGTAGTCCTTATCAAAATGGCTATATTGAACGATTTAATCGTACCTATCGTACTGAAGTACTCGATTTATATCTTTTTAACAACTTAGCGCAAGCAAGGAGAATAACTGAAGAATGGTTAACGATTTATAACATCGAAAGACCGCATGAGGCATTAAATAACATGACACCGATTGAGTATAAAACACTAAAACAAGCAGCATGATTTTCTACGTGAGTTGTGTACTAAGTTTGGGGGTATTTACATTACCATTACCGCTGTTTTTTCGCCTTTTCTAGAAAGTGCCGCCGCCTCGTGCGCTTGATTATGTTTTTAGTTTTTTTATTTCACGACCTATTGTCGAATGTATTTCATGTTTTAATCTAGGTAGTTAATATCAAAAAGTTGTGGACAATTAGAGCATTAGAGTTTTTCTAGGCATATATTATTTCAATTGATTAAGTGGCTGATTTTGTTAAAAATTGTAGATATTTATCAATTATGCAGTGATTTTTTTCAAGATAAATGTTATTAGGCAATAATTACTAGAAAGGAAAGATTTGACCGGAGAAATTAAAGAAATATGTAAAGCTTTCTTCCCAAATGATCGTCAAACTTATTAAAATCTGATTTATATTTATATTTATGGTTTAAGCAACTTTGTATATATAAAACGATTGGGAGTAAGGATGTGTCCTTTACAAATTTTTCGCTTATTGGATAATCCATCGTTATTTTTTAACTATGTAAGTTAACAGAAATTGCATTAATAACT
>NZ_LZHP01000020.1:0-80013 GCF_001690605.1 Gilliamella sp. Nev6-6
AATGTTTATTTTAAATTATCATTTTTACTCAAAACAAAAATTAAAGGAAGTATTTATTTAAATGTAAGTATTTTATTTTCTGCTTCGCAAATCAAGATATGGTATATAATAATCTACTACTGTTTAAATAGCTATTTGATCTTACTATGAGCCCAAATCAGGAAATTCGCCCTATTTTTACTAAACGGTTACTGCACCCTCGTTATTGGTTAACGTGGTTTGGTATCGGCGTTTTATATGTAACTGTTTTATTACCTTACCCAGTTATTTACCAAATTGGTAAAGGACTAGGTTTACTTTCAATGCGACTGATCGGAAAACGTAAAGAAACAGCAAGGCAAAATCTTAAGCTCTGTTTTCCAAAAAAATCGCAACAAGAACGAGAGCAGATGTTGCGTGAAAATTTTATTTCGACTGGCTTGGCTATTTTTGAGACAGGTATGGCTTGGTTTTGGTCAGATAAACGGCTTGCGAAATATGTTTCTATTGTTGGCGACTTTAACATTACAAAAGTGCAACAATCAGGCCAAGGTGTTTTGCTTATTGGCATTCATTTTTTAACTTTGGAATTAGGTGCTCGTATTTTAGGAATGAGCCATCCTGGTGTAGGTGTTTATCGACCCAATGATAATCCGGTCATGGATTATGTTCAACTTAAAGGTCGGCTCAAGTCAAATAAATATATGCTAGACCGTCATAACACAAAAGGGATGATTCGTGCACTAAAAAATGGCGAGCTGTTGTGGTATGCGCCTGACCACGATTATGGTCCTAAAAATAGCGTATTTGCACCACTATTTTCAGTTGAAAAAGTGGCAACAACGGTGGGAACTCGCATATTAGTTAAATTAGGTCAGCCTGCAATTATTCCCTTTACGCCAAAACGTGAAAAGGATGGTCACTACACAGTTTACGTTACCTCAGAACTGGAAGGTTATCCAATAGATGATGATGTACGTGCTGCTACTTTTATGAATAAAGTCATTGAGCAAGAAATTTTAAAAGCACCAGAACAATATATGTGGTTACATCGGCGATTTAAAACTCGCCCAAAGGGAGATGCTCCTTTATATACCGATAATGTTCAATCCGATTAAAATTGCTGTTATTTATAGCTTTTGTTGAAAGAGTAAAAATTACAATATGCAAAAACTAAATAAAATTATTTTATATTGTCGCTGTGGATTTGAAAAAGAGTGTGCAGCAGAAATTACCGATAGAGCAGCAAAAAAAGAAATATACGGCTATGCAAAAGTGAGAGAAAGCAGTGGCTATGTTGTCTTTGAATGTTATCAAGATAGTGATGCACAATTGATAATAAAAGATTTAGCTTTTCGAACATTAATTTTTGCAAGACAAATGTTTGTATCGGGCGATTTATTAACAGATTTGCCGACAAATGATCGAATTTCTCCTATTATTGATGCATTAGCTGGTCTTATCGATAAAGCTGGCGATTTGCGTGTTGAAGTTGCCGATTCAAATGAAGGCAAAGTGCTTTCTGGATTTTGCCGAAAATTTACTGTTCCCCTTCGCCAAGCATTGCGCAGTAAACGTATTTTATTAAAAGTCCAAAATCCATTAAGACCTGTAATTCACTTATTTTTTATCAATAATAATAGCTGTTATGTTGGTTATTCGCTAAGCCAAAATAATTCACCTTTTTATATGGGCATTCCTAGACTAAAATTTCCAACTGATGCGCCAAGCCGTTCTACACTAAAATTAGAAGAAGCTTTTCATATTTTTATTCCTTATGAAGAATGGGATGAGCGTTTAAAGGGGGGGATGAATGCGGTTGACTTAGGTGCTTGTCCTGGCGGTTGGACTTATCAGTTGGTTAAAAGATGTATGATGGTTTATGCCATTGATAATGGGGCTATGAATGAAAAACTAATGGAAACAGGGCAAGTTAAACATTATCGTGAAGATGGCTTCAAATTTGTGCCTAAAAAGCATAATATTTACTGGTTGGTTTGTGATATGGTTGAAAAACCAGCCAAGGTAACTGAATTAATAGCCAAATGGCTGATTAATGGCTGGTGCAGAGAGGCTATTTTTAACCTCAAACTACCAATGAAAAAGCGTTATGAAGAAGTAAAACAAAGTTTACAATTGTTAAACGATGAATTAAATAATAAAAAAATCAATGTACAAATTCAGGCTAAGCAGCTTTATCATGATCGAGAAGAAGTGACCGTTCATGTACAACGAATTTGGGGATAATAACTTACAAGAGAATGGGTATGAATTTAAAACGCTCCTTTTATATTATGTTAATTATGTCACTATTTACATTTTTGGCAGGATGTACTTTTGAAACATCAAAGCAATCACTTAGCTTTGATAATAACAAAAATTCTAGTTATTATTTATCACAAGCAGATAATAGTTCTGGCTCTGTGAAAGTTAATTGGCAATTATTAGCTATTCGAGCCCTAATAAAAGAAAATAAATTGACACAAGCAAACACATTATTATCAAATTTACCTTCCGATCTTAATGCTGAACAGAAAGAAGAAAAATTATTATCACAAGGTGAAATTGCTGTAAAAAAAAGGCGTCCATTTGACCTTAATCAATTAACGATTGTTGATTTGAATAACTCACAGCTATATCGCTATTATATGATAAAATTAGGCTTAGATATAAATAGTAAAGATATTAATGCCCAAGCTCATGATTATCTTCAATTAGAAAAATATGTATCTGAAACTGAAAAAAGGCAACTATTAAACAGTACATGGAATTTTTTTAGTAAGTTAAAGGCTGATAAAATTGGTAAAGTTTTAGTGGGTGAAGATGACATTACATTACAAGGTTGGATTGATTTGGCATATGCTTATCAACAAAATAATGATGTACCTGTTCCACAAGATGATGATACGCCAGACACAATTGCTACAAAATCTCAAAATCAAAAGCAATTATTAAAACAAGCCATTAATAATTGGGCTATACAATACCCTGATCATCCAGCTAAAGAAATTATATCAATATTGACTGGTGAACAAACGCTTGCAGTTGATGCTAATGGAAAAAAGGTTGCTTTATTGTTACCATTAAGTGGTTCTTCTCGTATATTTGGTGAAACTATTCGTCAAGGTTACATTGATGCTATAAAGTTTTTTCCACAAGAACCGCAACAAAATGTAATTGTAGTCGATACAACTAGTGCTCCTATGGATGCTTTAATCCAGCAAGCACAGGAACAACATGTTGAATTAATTGTCGGTCCTTTATTAAAAAATGAAGTAACTAAAATAAAAGAGCTAGCGCCTGCTATCCCTGTTTTAGCCTTGAACAAAGTTGATAAAACAACTACTTCTGCTAATAAAATGTGTTTTTTTGCTTTATCTCCAGAAGATGAAGCAAAAGATGCAGCTGACCATATTTATTCCCAAAATAAAATAAAACCACTGGTATTAGTGCCTCAAAATGATTTGGGAAGGCGTGTTGCGCAAAGCTTTGCAGCACAATGGGCACAACTGTCGGCAAATAGTTCACAAGCTTACGTACAATATTTTGGTAACGCTAAAACACTAAGTGCTAATATGAATCACAATGTCGGTATTAGCCTTGCGGGAAGCCCTATTTCGAATGATGAAGTATCATCAGGTGAAATGATATCGGCTGGGTTTGATGCTATTTACATTTACGCATCATATGATGAATTGACGTTGATAAAACCAATGCTTGATATGGGCGCTAATAAGAATATTGGTAACTCATCTGCTGTCATGCTTTATTCAAGCTCAAAAAGCCATGTTGCTAATGCTTCTGATGATTTTTATTATGATATGAATAAAACTGAATATGCTGAAATTCCTATGATTCAAAAGGATAATGTGAATACAAAGATACCTAGCAATGTTCAGAAAGATTATTCGTTAATGCGTTTATATGCCATGGGGATTGATGCGTGGAGGCTTACCAATCGATTTAATCAACTCAATTCATATCAACTCAATTTTCTAGATGGTATGACTGGTAAATTATCAACAAGTGATCAATGTGAAGTGACTCGCTCACTCTCTTGGCAGCAATACATTTATAGCGGAGCTAACTCTGATTCGAAAAGCGAATAAAAAACAAATTGGTGAGTATTATGAAAATATTGCTTGCCAATACCTACTTAAGCAAGGACTCAAACTTCTGGCCTATAATGCCCAATTTCGCTTTGGTGAACTTGATTTAATTATGCTAGATGGTAAATGCCTTGTTTTTATTGAAGTACGTTATAGAAAAAATGCCAATTTTGGCCATGCTGAAACGACTGTGACGTTAAATAAGCAAAATAAAATAAAGCAAGCTGCTCAGCAATGGATGATAACGCAAAATTTAAATATTGAAGATACAGAGTTTAGGTTTGATGTTTTTGCTATTACAGGTAAAAGTCAAAAATGGATTATTAACGCATTTTAATTTTTGGGTGAAAGCGTGCAAGATTTAATTAAAAATTATTTTACTGAAAGTATTCAAACTCAAATTGTGATGGCAGAATCACTTGGTTATTCTATTGAAAAAGCAGCAAATATTATTGTTGAGAGTTTACTTAATGGCAATAAAATAATGAGCTGTGGTAATGGCCCATCTGCTGCTAATGTACAAAGCTTTACTTCGCGTTTGATCACCAGTATTAATATCGAAAGACCAAGCATTCCTGCAATAGCTCTTGTATCGGACAATGTTTTATTAAGTGCAATTGCCAACCATGAAGAAATTTATGCTCGCCAAATTCAAGCATTAGGGCAGCAAAGTGATGTTTTAATTATAGCAACGTGCCAAGGAAATAGCAGAGCCATTATTCGAGCCGTTCAAGAGGCAGTAATTAAAGACATGAAAATTGTCGCTTTAACTGCTTTTGATGGAGGCGAAGTTATTGGTTTGCTTGGGCAAAATGATATTGAAATAAGAGTCCCATCTTACAACAAAGTGATGGCATATGAAATGCACGCAATGATTTTAAATTGCTTATGCCAATTAATTGAAAATACATTGTTTATTCATAGCGAATAAGTTGAAATAAAAACAGTTTAGTTCTGCATTAATAGCGTTTTTATGCTATATTATAGCCTGTTATGATGACTTAAATTAATAAGAGAACATGGTGTTATGACCGAATTAGCCAAAGAAATAACCCCCGTTAATATTGAAGATGAACTAAAATCCTCTTATCTTGACTATGCAATGTCTGTTATTGTTGGACGTGCTTTACCTGATGTCCGAGATGGCTTAAAGCCTGTTCATAGGCGTGTTTTATTTGCTATGCATGAAGCGGGATATGAGTGGAATAAACCTTATCGAAAATCAGCTCGTGTTGTTGGGGACGTTATCGGTAAATACCATCCACATGGTGATTCAGCTGTTTATGATACAATTGTGCGGATGGCTCAGCCATTTTCATTACGTTATATGTTGGTTGATGGTCAAGGAAACTTCGGTTCTGTTGATGGTGATTCAGCAGCGGCAATGCGTTATACCGAAATTCGGATGCAAAAATTTGCTGGGGCGTTATTGACTGATCTTGATAAGGAAACAGTTGATTTTTCACCTAACTATGATGGTTCAGAAATGATCCCCGATGTATTACCGACTCGTATCCCAAACTTATTAATTAACGGCTCTTCAGGGATTGCTGTTGGTATGGCAACAAATATTCCTCCACACAATCTCTCTGAAGTTATTAATGGTTGCCTAGCTTTTATTGAAGATGAAAATATTTCGGTTGATGGTTTAATGGAGTATATTCATGGGCCAGACTTTCCAACCGCAGCATTAATTAATGGCCGTAAAGGCATTGAAAATGCTTATCGTACAGGTCGTGGCATTATTTATATTCGGTCTAAAGCGACAATTGAAGTCGATGATCATAGTGGGCGGGAAACCATTATAGTCCACGAGATCCCATATCAAGTTAATAAGAAAAAATTGATTGAAAAAATCGCAGAATTAGTTAAAGATAAAAAAGTAGAAGGCATCTCAGCATTACGTGACGAATCTGACAAAGATGGTATGCGTATTGTTATTGAAATCAAGCGAGATGCGGTTGGTGAAGTTGTATTAAATAATCTTTTCTCGTTGACTCAATTACAAGTTTCGTTTGGTATCAATATGGTTGCTTTACATAAAGGTCAACCAAAGCTTTTAAACTTACGTGACATGATTGAAGCTTTTGTCCTTCATCGTCGAGAAGTAGTAACACGTCGAACAATATACGAATTACGTAAAGCTCGTGAGCGTGCTCATGTATTAGAAGGTTTAGCGATAGCACTTGCTAATATTGATCCTGTGATTGAACTTATTCGAGCTGCATCAACGCCTAGCGAAGCAAAAACGAAATTATTAGCGCAAGCTTGGCAATTAGGTAATGTTGCTGCAATGCTTGAAAAGGCGGGTAATGATGTTGCTCGCCCTGAAGATTTAGCACCAGAATTTGGTATTTGCCAAGAGCACTATTACCTATCAGAGGCACAAGCACAAGCTATATTAGATCTTCGTTTACATCGTTTAACAGGCCTAGAACACGAAAAAATTCTTGATGAATATAAAGATCTATTAGTTCAAATTGGTGAGTTATTGCGCATCTTAGCTAGTTCAGAACGCCTAATGAAAGTGATTCGCGAAGAACTAGAAAGTGTTCGTGACCAATTTCAAGATGCAAGGCGAACTGAAATTACGGCAAGCAGTGCAGATATCAATATTGAAGACTTAATAGCTCAAGAAGATGTCGTTGTTACGCTTTCGCACCAAGGTTATGTCAAATATCAGCCGCTTTCAGATTATGAAGCTCAACGTCGTGGTGGTAAAGGTAAATCGGCAACTAAAATTAAAGAAGAAGACTTTGTTGAAAAATTATTAGTTGCTAATACTCACGATACTATTCTTTGCTTCTCTAGCCGTGGCAGATTGTATTGGATGAAAGTTTACCAACTTCCTGAAGCTAGTCGTGGTTCGCGAGGGCGCCCAATAATTAATTTATTACCGCTTGAAGAAAATGAACGCATTACCGCAATTCTACCAGTTAGAGAATTTGATGATGAACATTGCGTATTTATGGCAACAGCGCAAGGTACCGTTAAGAAGACGTCATTAATTGAATTTAGTCGCCCTCGAAGTGGGGGGATTATTGCGATTAACTTACGTGATGATGACGAGCTAATTGGCGTTGATTTAACGAGTAATGAAACGTCTGATACCGTTGATGATGAAGAACTTAATGATGATGCCATTGTTGATGAGATTGAGAATGATGATGAAGTTTCTCAAATCTCTAATACAGAAGATATTATGTTGTTCTCTGCAAATGGTAAAGTTGTTCGATTCCCAGCAAATAAAGTTCGCTGCATGGGGCGAACCGCGACGGGCGTTCGAGGTATTAAGTTAGAGGGCGATGACAAAGTCGTATCACTGATAGTTCCTCGAGGAAATGGTGCAATACTAACAGCAACTCAAAACGGTTATGGTAAGCGTACTGAGAAAGAGTTATACCCAACTAAATCACGCGCAACTAAAGGAGTGATATCTATTAAAGTGAGCGAACGAAATGGTGCAGTTGTTGGTGCAGTACAGGTTGAAGAAACCGATCAAATCATGCTGATTACTGATGCAGGTACTTTAGTGCGTACTCGAGTATCTGAAGTAAGTATTGTTGGTCGAAATACTCAAGGTGTAACCCTGATTCGAACAGCCGAAAACGAAAAAGTTGTTGGACTGCAGCGAATTGCTGAAACGGAAGATGAAGTTGAATCAGAATTATCTCAAGATGCTTACGATAGTGATGATTCCACTCAAGAATCTGAATAATAATTTTTAATTACAAAAAAGGATTAGTCGGTATTGCTAGTCCTTTTTTGTTTTCCAATATCGTGAAAAGGAATAGAATTACATGTCTTTCTCAATAAAAAAAGTCTTAACTAATCTTGCATGGCAGATTTTGATTGCATTAATTTTAGGGATAGCGGTGGGGGCTTATTTATTTGAACTCTCTACTCCTAGCCACCCTTTACACTCTTATTATCAATTTTCGATAGTCAACATTTTCCAACCAGCGGGCGATATTTTTATTCGTTTAATTAAAATGATTGTCTTGCCTATTATACTTAGTACATTAACTTTAGGTATTGCTGGTATTGGTGGTTCGAAACGATTAGGGACATTAGGTCTAAAAACAATACTTTATTTTGAGATTATTACCACGATTGCTATCTTATTAGGTCTTTGCTGGGGAAATATTTTTGCGCCGGGAGCGGGAATTGACTCTTCAACACTTGCAACAGCAGATGTGAGCAAATATGCAAAGGCTGCTGAAGAATTAAGTGGAAAACCTCATGGCTTAATTGTCATGATTCTTGATATGATTCCTGCAAATATCTTTAAAGCAATGGCTGATGGAGCTATATTGCCTGTTATCTTTTTCTGTGTCTTTTTCGGCTTAGGTCTAATGTCGTTACCAGATAAACAGCGCGAGCCTTTTGTATTTTTCTTAAAGGTTATCTCTGACACAATGTTTAAAGTTACTAACATGATTATGCGTTATGCCCCAATTGGTGTATTTGCTCTCATTACTGTGACAGTTGCCAAATATGGTTTTGAATCTTTATTACCACTACTTAAACTGATTCTAACTGTTTATTCAGCGATGATTATATTTACATTAGTGGTACTTGGTCTTGTTTGTAAAATTTGTCATTTTAATATTTTCACACTGCTAAAAATATTGAAAGAAGAACTGGTTATCGCATTTTCAACTGCAAGCTCTGAAACAGCATTACCGAAAATTATTGAAAAAATGGAGTCATATGGTGCACCAAAATCAATTACAAGTTTCGTTATTCCAACTGGTTATTCATTTAATCTTGATGGCTCAACGCTTTATCAAAGTATTACAGTCATCTTTCTAGCCCAATTATTCCATATTGATTTAACTATTTTAGATCAAATTATAGTTGTCATTACCTTAATGATAGCTTCTAAAGGTATAGCAGGAGTACCAGGTGCTTCAATCCTTGTGTTATCCGCAACCCTTGGCAGTGTTGGCATTCCCCTTGAAGGGATTGGTTATATTATGGGGGTAGAGCGTATTTTAGATATGGGTAGAACGGTTGTTAATGTGGTTGGCAATGCATTAGCTGCAATTGTTATAGCTCGCTGGGAACATGTTTTTGATGACAAAAAAGCAAGAGCCTATGAACAACAATATTTGAAATAGAGTTATTTGTTTACTGACAAAAGCGCCGTTAACAACTGGCGCTTTTTTATTTTTTCAAGGAGTGCTTTTAAATAGCTAACCATCTTAATTGCTATCAGTTGTATGATTTTGGGCTTAAGTTATTCTTAATTTAAAATAGTAAAAAAGGCAGGCTAACATGCAAGTATGGGTAATAAGTTGGTAGGCAGATATTGATAGTTATGATGGTTATGTATAGAAAAGAAAATAAAAAACCCAGCATTTGCTGGGTTTTTTATTTATCTAAAACTATTTAATTTTAGCTTCTTTATAAACTACATGCTGACGAACAACAGGATCATACTTTTTGATCTCCATCTTTTCAGGCATAGTTCTTTTATTTTTGCTAGTGGTATAAAAATGACCTGTACCAGCAGAAGAAACTAATCTAATTTTTTCGCGTACACCTTTTGCCATGATATGGTTTCCTTATTAGTACTTTTCACCACGGGCACGAAGTTCAGCTAAAACCGCATCAATACCCTTTTTATCGATAGTACGCATACCTTTAGCAGATACACGCAATTTTACAAAACGTTTTTCACTCTCAATCCAGAAACGGTGAGTTTGAAGGTTTGGTAGAAAACGACGTTTAGTAGCATTCATCGCATGAGAACGATTATTTCCTACTAAAGGGCCTTTTCCTGTTACTTGGCATACTCGTGACATGTCAATAATTCTCCGAAATTTCAATGCTTAAGCCCTGGGCGTAATATGTTAATGGAATTAACCTCGTCAGGCTTTTAGTTTGCTGCAGTTCTATCTGAGAAGCAGTCTAACCTCTCACACTACACCCATAATAATGAGGTAGCGAAGTATACGCTGTTATACACAAATTCTCAAGCATTATCTTATTTAAGTGTAAAAATAAGATCATTATCCAAATAATTATTAACAAATAAATAATAATTGTTGTGATAACACTATTATGGCTAAGGTTAATTTAGATAAATATAAAAACCGTTTAATTTTATGATAAATATGGTTTAATACTATTAATTATCGCTTTTATCTATTAGATCTAATTTTCAAGGAGATTGTATGAGCCAGTTCACGCCATATAGTATATACGGCATTATCGGTTATCCGTTAGGGCATAGTATGAGTCCTCTTATTCATACTACATCATTTCAAGATTATGGTATTCCTGCCGTTTTAGTGCCTTTTGCTACGCCACCTGAAGAAATATCAACACTATTTAAATCAGTAAGACTATTAAATATTAGAGGGTTATGTGTCACTATTCCACATAAGCAGGCTATTATTCCTTATTTAGACGAAGTAACTGAGCATGTCAAAAAAGCAGGGGCAGCTAATTTAGTTTATTGGAATGGCGATAAGCTTTGTGGCGATAATACGGATATTGTTGGCTTTATGCAGCCACTGGAACAAAAGAAATTACCTGTTGAATATAAAAAAGTTTTATTACTAGGAGCGGGAGGCGCAGCACGTGCTGCTGTTGTTGGATTGCAAGACCTTGGTTATACCGAAATTACTGTGACAGACATTATGCTCGACTCAGCCAAAGCATTAGCAAAAGAGTTCAATCTAAAAGCAATAGCTTGGGAAGAACGCAGCCAAGTTGAAGCACAAATTATTATTAATTCTACCCCATTAGGTATGCAAGGTAGATTTGAAGATCAGACGCCTTATGAACAGGCTTGGTTTAAAGGGAAAGGCTTGGCGTATGATATTGTCTATACACCATACAATACTCGATTTAGACAAGAAGCAGAAAAAGCGGGCTGGGAATCAATATCAGGGCGTGAAATGTTTATTGGTCAAGCAAATGCTCAATTTAAAATTTGGACAGGAAAAGATCTTTCTGAACGAGCAAAACAATCTGTAATTGATGCTTTAGCCGGAAAATAATTACTCAACAGATAAACACATCTAACGACATTGGAATTAGCTGTGTTTTTTTATGATTTTATCATTAGGTTAGTAATTAATAACTCTCTGCATTAATAAATTAGCTTAATAAAAATTAGCACATTAAGTGGATAGATCAAAAGCATTATAATAAGGAGTATTTATGACTAGCGTAGAATTGCAAGCGTATCGTCGTTTTCTTATGATAAAAGTGTCAGAAGCAAGCGAATATATTGGTAAAACAGATACAAATACATGGCTTGATTGGGAAAAAGGTATAACACCTGTGCCCAAATTCATTATAACGGCTATGCAAGAGCTAAAAAAGCTTCGAAACGAAAAAATTAATCTTATCATTAATAGCATCAATGATCGTGTTGGTAGTAATACTATTCGCTATTTTATGACATATGAAGAGTTTAAAAAGGTAAATCCAGAGCTTGACATCATTCAATGGCGACTACATCAATCAATTGCCACAGAGCTTTATTTCCGAGGTTTAGAAAAACTATGCTAATTAACTTAACCAAGATTATTTTAGGATCCTAATAGAGTATATTTACAAATAATGTAAATTTTAATTTACAAATTTAAGTTAAAAAATTTTAGTTAATTTATTGAAAAATAAATATTTTTTCAATTGTACCGATAATGTGTAAAAATATATTGCAAAAACAAATGTGAATCACTAGCATGGTGACTATATTCTGTAAATCTAAAAGGGCAGAACCCAATATGAATAAAACAATTTTTTTAGTTGGTGCTAGAGCTGCGGGTAAAACAACAATGGGAAAAATGTTAGCTGACAAGTTATCGTTTTCTTTTGTTGATACTGACAAGCATTTATTTGAAACCACTCAAAAAACAGTAGCTGAAATTGTTGAAAAAGAAGGTTGGGAAGGATTCAGAGCAAGAGAAAGCCAAGTACTTGTTGATATAGCTAAACCAAATCATGTTATTGCAACTGGTGGAGGAATGGTATTAGCTGAGCATAACCGAGATTTTATGAAACAAAATGGCACGGTTATCTTTTTATCAGCACCTGCAGCAACACTGGCAGCGCGTTTAATGAAAGATCCTAATGTTGCTCAGCGCCCATCACTAACAGGTTTGTCTATTTTTGATGAACTGGAAAAGGTATTAACTGAAAGACTACCTTTATATCATGATGCTGCACATTATGAGGTCAATGTTGATCAAGATGAAAACTTGGTTCTCACGAAAATCCTTGAAATGCTTAAGCGTTAAATTTAGCCAAAATATTACCTAAAAAGTGGTGTTGTTTAATAAAAGCAAATAATCAATTTAATAAAGAATTCTATATAAATTTATATCTTAATTAAACTTTTGCTATTCTATCTAAAAAATAGCAAAGCCTTGTTCTTCAGGACAAGGATAATGCCAATTAGGAATAAAGAAGGTACAAGTTAAGCAACAAATTTATACTGGCTATCTTTTTGATTAATAATTATATATTTAAATGAAGTTAAAATGTTATGTTGTACATATGGAGCACGACACATGGATAATCAAAAAGTCAATTCTTATGGAATTGTTGGATCTATTTATGCTAACTATATTATTCAAAGCATTGCATTAATTGTGATTATGCAATTTTCTCAATCGCTTTCACAGCAATTAAATACTGATATAGTTGGGCTTGGTTATGTTGCATCAGGTATAGGCATTGGCAAGATATGTTTAATGTTTGTTGGTGGTGTGCTATCCGATAAGTTTGGCAGAAAGTTATTTATTTATCTTGGTATGACTTGTTACGCTATCTTCTTTATTGGAATGATTTTTTGCACTAATATTAATATTGCATATTGTTTAGCAATTGCTATTGGGGTTGGCAACTCTTTTTTAGATACAGGTTCAATGCCTGCACTGACTGAATGTTTTCCTCGCTCAGCGGGTTCGGCAAGTGTACTAATAAAAGCATTTATTTCTATTGGCACCCTAATTCTTCCATTAATTGCTACTTTCTTTTATGCCAATCAAATATGGTATGGTTGGGCATTTCTTGGTTTTACTGCTTATTTAGTCATTAATGGCTTATTATTGCCAAAACAATTTCCTCATAAAGATACAGTAATTAAAGGATACCAAGGGGAAGTAAATTATTTTAAATCTAATCCTGCATTTGGCTGTGAAGGTATTTTATTGATTTTGATGGGATTTACAACAACAGCCACATTTGTCATTATTTTGCAATGGCTGCCGACTATAGCTATTAAAGGTGTTAATATGAGTGATATTGATGCTAAACAGCTTATAAGTTATTATAGCGTAGCATCGATTATTTCTGTATTTGTTACTGCTTTTGTTGTAAAACATTTATTAAAACCAATCTTTTGTATCATTATTTTGCCTGCTTTATCTGCGTTGGTATTAATTATTTTTTATTTTCATATCTCGCCAGTAATGTGTGTTATAGCTGCAATTGGCATGGGATTTACTGCTGCAGGGGGTGTGCTACAATTAACTTTGGTTGTGATGCAACAAATGTTTCCAACTCGTAAAGGTCTTGCTGTCGGTTGTATGTATACTTTCAGTGGATTAGCGTTTGTAGTTATACCACTTATCGTACCCAAATTAACCATGATCAATGTAAGTTATGCTATTTTAATTGACTTTTTTATCGCATTATTAAGTGTCATATTTGGCTCAATTATTTTTTATCGTTTTAAAAAGGTGATTGATTTTACGAAAATATAAATCACAAGCTTCATGAATAGAAAACAAAATAATTGATTATAATTAATCTTATTTGTAGTTAAAAAATAGCCAGTATTTTATATCAGGAGCATGGAAGCAATAGCATGCTCCTTATTTAGCTGGCGATTAAACCCCTATCTTCTGACCTTTCATATCTTTATTAAATATCACCATATGAGCACTTGGCTTATATCTTCATAAAAATTACTCTTACAAATATTTATAAAAATATCTTGCTATTAAATTAAAAATAAATAAAAATACATAAAATATGAATAAATATTCATTTTGGGCGGTGTGAAAATGAAAGAACGTACCACTGAATTAGTTGATGGATTAAGACATTCGGTACCGTATATTAATGCACATCATGGCAAAACGTTTGTAATTTTGCTTACAGGTGCAGTATTAAAAAGTAATAATTATTCAAGTATTATCAATGATATTGGCTTACTCTACAGCCTTGGTATTAAACTTGTTATTGTCAATGGCGCACGCAACCAAATTGACGAGTCCCTTAAAAATTATAATATTAAACCTAAATACTATAAAAATACTCGCATCACTGATGCAATCACGCTAGATATTATTAAGCAAGTTACTGGGTTATTGCAGCTTAATATTACAGCCAGTTTATCTATGAGCTTAAATAACACACCGTTACAAGGAGCTCACATTAGTGTTGTCAGTGGTAACTTTGTTATTGCGCAACCTTTGGGGATTGACGATGGCGTTGATTATTGTCATACAGGCAAAATTCGCCGTATTAACAAAGAGGCTATTGAACAGCAATTAGCGCGAGGATCTATTGTACTATTGGGGCCTGTTGGGGTATCGGTTACTGGTGAAAGTTTTAATTTAGCGTCAGAAGATGTTGCTGCTGAAGTTGCTATTCGCTTAAAAGCGGATAAATTAATCAGTTTTTGTGCTGAGCAAGGTGTTTTAGATGAGCATGGTCTGGTTATCACTGATCTTTATCCTATTGACGCTGACAATTATGTCAATCAAAAAGAGCAACAAGGAAAACATTTATCGAGCGAATCACGCTTTTTACGAGCCGCGGCGAAAGCATGCCGTAACGGAGTAAGACGAAGTCATTTAGTCAGTTATTTGCTAGATGGATCTATTTTACAAGAATTATTTTCGCGTGATGGGATTGGAACACAAGTTTCTATGGAGCATTCTGAGCAGATTCGCTTAGCAACGATTAATGATATAGGGGGAATTTTAGAGCTTATTCGCCCACTTGAAGAACAAGGTATTTTAGTCAAACGCTCACGTGAACAATTAGAGATTGAGATTGACAAATTTACTATTATTGAACGTGATAACATGACAATTGGATGTGCAGCGCTTTATCCTTATCCAGAAGAAAAAATGGGTGAAATGGCTTGCGTTGCTATTCACCCACAGTATCGCAATTCGTCTCGTGGTGATTTATTAATAGAAAAAATAGTCGAAACAGCTAATAATTTAGGATTAGAAAAAATATTTGTCTTAACGACACGTAGCATTCACTGGTTTAGAGAAAAAGGATTCTATCCAGCTGAAGTGGATGATTTGCCAATTAAAAAGAAACAGCTCTATAATTACCAAAGAAACTCAAAAATTTTAATGCTTGATATTTCTTAATTTATTTTCAAATAAAATTGGAAGTTATTGATGTTTCGAGCATTAATGGTTTGTATTAAAAAAACAATTCTTAATAAGCTATAAAAAGTAAAGTGAGCTAGCTAAGTTTTTATAAGAAATCATTGATATTTTACAACAGCATTTAGAATTTGCATAGTAAATGTTTTTTTTAAATAAAATCCTCGTGGGCGAGTTAAAATAATTTCACCATTTTCACCAATTGCTTCGGTGAGCGCTTGCCCATTGGCTGCCTTTGGTCTAATTTGTAGATAAGTACCGTATCTTGCAGTAATTTTTTCAACTTGCCCTAGTGCTATCATATCCATTAATTCTTGCCAATCCTGTTTAAGCTGCTGTTCTTGTGCTTGAGTTGGTGTCCATAAAATAGGCTTCCCCACTTTTCGATCAATAAGCGGAATTGTTCTTTCCCCTTCAATTGGAACCCACAAGACTTTGGCGAGTTTATATTTTACATGGCTTGTTTCCCAAATAACGCCATGATTAGCCATTAATGGCGTAACACTGACAAAGGTAGTTTCTAAAGGTTTACCTTGTTTATCGACGGGAATTGTTTTTAGCTCGATACCTAGATTAGCAAAATCGCGCTCAGCTTTACTGCCCGCATTTGCACCTAAAATAGTTTCGATAAGATTACCAACCCAACCTTTTTGTTTATTTAAATTATCGGGTATTGGAATGTTTAAATATTGTGCTATATCTCCAAAAGAATATCCTGCAACTAATTGTGCACGATCTAATAGCTCTTGTTCGCTCTTGGGAATAGATAATGTCATTACAGAGGAATATAAATTGATTTACCGAATAAAACACACAGCCAAGTCATTTTGGCTGCGATGATGTAAATGTATATCAATTAGCTTAGTTTTTCAACCCAAGCAGCATAAGAATTAATAAATAATGACAAAAATTCTTTGCTTTTTTCGGTAACATTGCCTTGATCATCAAAAACCGCACTTACACTGCCAAAATAAGCTTCAGGTTGTTGTAATGTTGGCATGTCAAGAAATACTAATGATTGACGTAGCTGATGGTTAGCACCAAACCCACCAATCACACCTTGTGAAACAGAAATAATTGCAGCAGGCTTTTTAGACCAGATACTTTTACCATAAGGTCGAGAACCCACATCAATTGCATTTTTGATAACGGCGGGTAAGCCACGATTATACTCAGGCGTTACAAAAATAGCGCCCTGACAATCAGCTATTTCTTGACGAAAACGAGTGTAAGAGGCAGGTGGGGCATCAGTATCAATATCTTCATTATATAAAGGTAAATCCCCAATTTGGATAATTTGTAATGAAAGTGATGGTGGTGCGATTTTTTGGAAAAATTTTGCTACTTTTAAGTTATAAGAGTCTTTACGTAAACTTCCTACTAATACAGCAATTTTTTTACTCATCTTAAATCTCCACATATTTTTAATAAGAGGCATAATCAATGCCTCTTATTATTATCATTAATAATTATTTATTAATGTCCTGATGAGTCGACTTTTCGGCCGGCTTCAAATAAGAACCATGCACGCTGTTCGGTTTGATCAATCCACTCTTCAATTAAACTTGCAGTAGCAGTATCGTTATATTTATCGCAGATATCATGCGCTACACGCATGCGTTCTGTCAATCTTACATTATCTTGGCAAAGTTCAGCAAGCATATCTGATGGCTCAACAAAATCAGCGTCGTTATCAGCAATGCTTTGCAATTTAGCAATATGACCGATTGAACGAAGTGTTGTACCGCCTAATTTACGTACACGTTCGGCAATTGGATCTGTCATTGCAAATAGCTCTTCACCTTGATCATCTAGCATTAAGTGATAGTCACGGAAGTGCGGGCCACTAACATGCCAATGAAAGTTTTTGGTTTTTAAATATAGAGCAAATACATCTGCTAAAACAGAATTCATTGCTCCAGAAATATCTTTTGATGCCTTTTGACCTAAATCAGTTGGAAACAAAATCGCTGCTTGTTGTAGCTTTTTAGCAGAAGTCGTACTTTTAGCCATGATATATTCTCCTTAAAGTGAATAATAAATACCCGTATTGACAAAATTACGCCAACTTAAGGCTAATGTCCAATAAAAAAACGTTAATTTTTTACTATCGTTGCTATTTTATTAACCTATTACTTTTCTCATTTCTTTTTATTTGAAATATTATTTTTCAAAATGAAATAAAATATTTTAAATTGTGATCATCTTAAAAGTTTTTTGTTTCTAGAATTGATAGTATTTTCCTGAAATTTAACTTAATAGGAGACAACATGATTGATGCTATTTCATTTGGTGCCGAGTGGTTTATTGGTTTATTCCAAGAAGGAGGCAAAGTATTTATGGGAATGGTAACTAACATTTTGCCATTATTAATTTCATTACTTGTAGTGATGAATGCAGTGATTAAATTTATAGGGCAGGAACGTATCGAACGTTTAGCGCAAGCATGTGCTGGTAACCCAATTTCTAGATATTTATTACTACCGCTCATTGGAACTTTTGTTTTTTGTAACCCAATGACATTAAGTTTGGGGCGCTTTATGCCAGAGTTTTACAAACCAAGTTACTACGCAGCTTCGTCTTACAGTTGCCATTCAATGAATGGACTCTTTCCACACGTTAACCCTGGTGAACTTTTTGTTTATTTGGGAATAGCGGCTGGTTTAACTACCCTAAATTTACCTTTAGGTCCTCTTGCTGTGAGTTATTTCCTTGTCGGTTTAGGTACTAATTTCTTTAGAGGTTGGATTACTGACTTTTGCACTACCATTTTTGAAAGAAAAATGGGCATCAAGTTAGAAAGAAAAGTTCATCTATAATAAAAATAAGGAATATAAAAAATGGAAAAATTTATCCACATAGAAAAAGGCGAAGCAGGTTGGGGTGGACCTTTGGAGCTTCCTGTTATTGCTGGTAAAAAAATTGTTTATATTGCAGCAGGTACTCGTCCAGCCATAGTTGATACTTTAGTTGAGCTAACAGGTTGGGAAGCTATTGATGGTTTTAAAGATGGCGAGCCGCCTAAAGAAGAAATTGGTGTTGCTGTAATTGATTGTGGAGGAACATTACGCTGCGGAATTTACCCAAAAAATCGTATACCAACTATCAATATTCATGCCACAGGTAAATCAGGCCCTCTGGCTCAATATATTGTTGAAGATATTTATGTTTCTGCAGTAAAACCTCACAATATCAAACTAATAGAAAAAGAAAGCGATGTAGTAAGCGAACCGGCGACAAACAATAAATCGCCTGAATTTAAAGATTATGACAGCCGCAAAAAAATTACTGAACAAAGCGATGGATTATTAGCAAAAATTGGTATTGGTATGGGATCGGGCGTTGCTGTCTTCTTCCAAGCTGGCCGAGATACAATTGACACTGTACTGAAAACAATACTTCCTTTTATGGCGTTTGTATCGGCACTAATTGGGATCATTATTGCATCTGGATTAGGCAACCTTATTGCACATGGGCTGGTTCCGTTAGCCAATAACCCTATAGGACTTATTATATTAGCCTTGATCTGTTCTTTCCCATTGCTTTCTCCATTCTTAGGACCCGGTGCGGTTATTGCCCAAGTTATTGGCACTTTGGTTGGTGTACAAATTGGGCTTGGCAATATTCCGCCTCATTTAGCATTGCCAGCGTTGTTTGCAATTAATGCACAAGCGGCATGTGACTTTATTCCTGTTGGTTTATCGCTTGCTGAAGCCAAGCAAAACACGGTGAGAGTGGGCGTGCCATCTGTATTGGTGAGCCGTTTTTTAACGGGTGCACCAACAGTATTAATAGCATGGGCGGTTTCGTTATTTATATACCAATAAATTGTTTTAAAGATGAGAGCATCAGCTCCTAATTTAAAGCAATGGTAAAAATAAAAAATCCCGTATTAAGTGTAAAAGATAAGAAGGTTAATCATGTCAAATGTTATCTATCATTCAAAAATTGATCAAATTGGTGAGTTTGCCCAAGAAGCATTAGCTGACGGTATGTTAATCCTGTTTAAAAACGGTGCACCTGCTGATTTAGCTGATTACTGTTTTGTTCATAGCCATGATGATTTAAAACTGGAATTACAAGTGGGGCAGATACTTCAATTAGGCAATCATATTTATAACATCACATCGGTTGGCGAAGTTGCTAATGTTAACTTACGTGAATTAGGTCACATCACATTAAGATTTGATGGTAATAGCCAAGCTGAATTACCTGGCACTGTTCACGTAAAAGGGGAAATTCCTGCGCAACTTTTTGTGGGTGATGAAATTAGAATTTTAAATGATTAAGGAATATAAAAATGAAAAAAGTAGCAGTTGTTATAGGTGGCGGTCAAACTTTAGGTGAGTTTTTGTGCAAAGGTATCGCTGATGCAGGATACAAAGTTATTGTTGCTGATTTGAATATTGACAATGCAAATAAGGTAGCAGAAGCAATTAAGCATAAACATGGTGCAGGTTCAGCTCAAGGGTTTGGGGTTGATGCTACCAACGAAGAAAGTGTACTGCAATTAGCGCAAGGTGTTGATAGTATGTTTAAGCGTGTTGATTTAATGGTGTATAGCGCAGGCGTTGCAAAAGCAGCACCTATTACCCATTTTGTATTGAATGATTTTCAGTTATCAGTCAATGTTAATCTCACTGGTTATTTTTTATGTGCACGTGAATTTGCCAAATTAATGATCAAATACAATACGCAAGGTCGCATTATTCAAATTAACTCAAAATCAGGTAAAGTGGGCAGTAAACATAATTCAGGATACAGTGCTGCCAAATTTGGAGGGGTCGGGTTAACACAATCTTTAGCCTTAGATCTTGCTGATCATGGTATCACTGTTAATTCGTTGATGCTGGGTAATTTATTAAAATCACCAATGTTTCAATCATTAATACCACAATACGCTAAAAAATTAGGTATTCCAGATGATCAAGTAGAGCAAGTTTATATTGATAAAGTGCCACTTAAACGAGGTTGTGATTATCAAGATGTTCTAGATGTGCTGTTATTTTATGCAAGTGATAAGGCTTCTTATTGTACAGGGCAATCTATTAACATTACTGGTGGGCAAGTAATGTTTTAGTTAAGATGATATGCGAAAATTAAATCAAGCAATTTTCGCATATTTTACACCTAACATATAATGGAGAGCAACCATGAATATGAGTAATACTTTAATTGTAATTGCACTTATTGCTTGGTGTCTTCAAATTGTATTTAGCTGGCTACAAATTCGGCGTTTTAATCAAGCCTTTTTAGCGATGAAAAAGGGGGCTTATTTAGGTATTGGTCGTAGCAAAACAAAACGATTTAGACCAAGAGTATTAATAGCTATTTCATTAGATGAAAATCAAGTGGTTATTGACTCTGTATTAATGAAAGGTATTACTGTTTTTGCCTCACCAAAACCCATCATTCAGCTACATGGATTACCTGTTGCTGATATTATGCCCGAAAACACTTTCCCCAATGATATTGCTTGTCAAAGTGCATTGACTGTGGCATTAGCCACAGATAAGAAATAATTAACTTTTATTCTGAAAAACATTCCCTTTCATTCTGAAATGATATATTTTAAAGTAATACGGTTTATATATGCACGCTAATGATGATGGGATTTTATTATGAAAGTGAAGCAACGACAAACAGCGATTTTGGAATACCTGCAAAGTAACGGGCAAGCTAGTGTAGATGAATTGGTTGAGCATTTTAAAACAACAGGAACAACAATTCGTAAGGATCTCACACAACTTTATGCAAGTGGTTTAGTTTTACGTACTTACGGCGGTGCCATGTTAAACCGCGAAATTGGTGATAGAGCTATTGATCACAAAACTTATATTAATACCGCACAAAAAAAAGCCATAGCAGAAGAGGCCGCTAAGCTGATTCATGAGGGGGATTCAATCATTTTTGACGCTGGAAGCACCGTTGCTCAAATGATCCCAACGCTAGCTAAATTTAATAACCTCACGATTATGACCAATAGTTTGCATATGGTTAATGAATTGGTTGCGAACGATAATGATCAAACTATTATTTTAACGGGAGGCACGTTTCGTCGAAAATCAGCCTCTTTTCATAGCAACAATGCATTAGCTATTGCCGCATTTGAATCTTATACCTTTGATATGTTATTTATGGGGGCTGATGGTGTTGATTTAGTTGGTGGCGTTACAACGTTTAATGAAAGTTACCATGGTAGTGTGGCAATGAGTAAGGCTGCTGCAAAGTTAATTTTATTAGTTGATTCATCAAAATTTGGTCGTCGTAGCCCCAATGTTGTGTGTGATTTAAGTGCTGTTCATACAATTATCACCGACGATAATTTAGATAATAGGTACTTTGAAGCGCTAACACAAAAAGGACTTAACCTGATTAAAGTGAAGATAAACGGAAAATAAATTACATTGAAGGCGTTAGTTTTGTTTTTTATGTATATGCATTGTAGTATTTTTTAATCGCTGTAAACAATGCGAGTAAGTCTTATATATTTCTGATTAATCATTTTTCCTAATAATTATGTTAATTTTATATTTACAAAAAAAATAATAATTTACTTTAAAAAGTCATGTAGTTTAGTTTATAGTTAGCTTAATTTTTTTTAATAGCTAATGTCAGTATTTTATACTTTTAAAAGCGCAATATTTACTCGTATATTTGCAAAACGTAATTAGTTAATAAAAGAACTATAATAAATTTTTATATAAAAATCATTGGGTTAAGTGATGAAAGAATTGCAATATGGACTAGAAAATGATATAATCAAAACAATAAGGTACACAGGTACACAGGTACACAGGTACACAGGTACACAGGTACACAGGTACACAGGTACACAGGTACACAGGTACACAGGTACACAGGTACACAGGTACACAGGTACACAGGTACACAGGTACACAGGTCACCCTCTGAACAACTTAAAAAGTTATTTTTATACATACTGTTAATTTTCACATATTCAAGTCCTTGTAGTTATAAGTTGTATTTAATTACAACTTCATTTTTGCTACCGAAGATAAAACCGAAGTTTCTGACTAAAATAGCAAAGATTTGTAAATTAACTCTACGGTTAACGCAACCAAATATAAAAAATTATGCTTTGAGAATGATATTGGTATTGTTAGGTTTAACGATATCGAGTAATACAATTGCACTATCAGCAATAACGGTAAAGACAATTCAAGGTAGTGCACCTTATTTAACGTTTGATGGAAAGGCGACTAAAGCAAATTCAACAGAAGATCTGTTGAGTATTACATTGTCTGATGGTAGGCAATATAGCATCCGTAATAATCCATCATCGGAAAATAATCCAATTGAGCTGCCTGCTGTAGATCAAAAACTGAAAGATATTAAGAAATTCATTCCCGAAGGGAAATCAGTAGTCACTTTAATAGATTTAATATCAACTAACAAATTTTGGGAAGATGATGATGGTGATGGTTCGATCTCTGTAACGGGTAATTTTACAATGACCGTGCAAGATGTTGATGGAAAAATAGTTAATGAGAATACAGAATTAAATGCATGTTATTCGCCTTATAAAATAACTTTAACGAGTGATAGTGGTATTTTATCTACCCAATACGGAGATCCAAGATCAACTGAGTTTAAAGGTGGAAGCGTTAGTTATTATCTAACACCTAAAGTTGCAGTTCCTTATGCATGCTTTGCTCAACCAACGTTAAAGTATAATGGAAATGTATTTATTGGTTATCGTGGTCCAGTTGAACAGTGGGATGACGATAAAGGCTTTAAACCGCAGGATATAAATTCCCCTGAATCAAATTTCCCAACTATAGGGGCCAAGGGGATGTACTTTGATTTAACGGTGGCAGGTGCATCGGCAAAAGAGTTAACTTACAGCAAATGGCCAACAGACTCAAGTATAGATTTAAGTATAAAACAAGGAAGCCGTTATAATATTGCTAAAGTAGAATTAACAGGGCCTAGCGATTCTAATAAAAGTCAAGCCTCATCAGTTGTTCCAACTTACTTTAATATTTACTCAGATAGAGCAAAGACAAACGTTATATATCGTTTTATGATAAGTAAATGGTTTGTTGCAAAACCGACTTATAGCGGAGGTTTAGAAGCAGCTAAAGCTTACTGTAGTAGTTTAGGAAATGGTTATAGGATTCCCCATATTGTTGAAATGACGAATGCAAATAATGATATTGTTGCTTGGGCAGGAGGATTACCAGGACAACCCAATAATTTCCAACGTCGGATTGGGGGAGGATTCTTTGCAGAGTGGGGGTATACGGATAATACATACTACACGAATAGTGATTTTATAAAGGATGATATCAATTTTGATTACTGGACTGCTGACCCTTTTCATGGGGGAGTACAAAATTATACTGTTTTTTCAAAGCAAGGTAATGTTGGGCACTATTATTTTGTGCATAATGAAACTAGAGTGGTGTGCGTACGTTAACTAGCTGTCACTACTCGTTGTTAAACGGCGAGTAGTGAATTGTGCAAACTAATTGGGTGAAATAGGCAAACAGCAAAAAACGGGTATAACGGGTAATTTGATCATGCTAGGTAATTTTATCGCCTTTTAGTGCATTATGCTTTAAATCCCTTTTATAAAGTAACATGACTAACTAATAGAACTTAATTAGGATATTAGTGCTCTTTGGTTTTTATTGATATCTAATTTATTAGCCGCCTAAAGAAAGATAGGCGGCATTGAGTGCATTTAAATTAAAACAGCAACCTTGTGCGGATAGTGCCTGAGACATTTTTTAGTTTATCAAGCAATTCCTCGGCTTTATCGGGATTGACTCTATCAATATCAATCACAACATAACCAATTTTGGCATCGGTTTGTAAATATTGCGCTGAAATATTAAGCCCTTGCTCAGCAAATAAGGTATTAATCGCGGTTAATACGCCCGGTTGATTACGGTGAATATTAATAAAGCGACTTGAGCCTTTAGCGGGTATTGGTAACGATGCTTCGGGAAAGTTAACCGCAGAAAGTGTTGCACCTGTATTAGAGTATTTTGCGAGTTTAGTGGTTACTTCAATGCCAATATTTTCTTGCGCTTCACTGGTTGAACCGCCAATATGAGGGGTGATAATGACATTGTCAAATTGGCACAATGGCGATTCAAATGGATCGTTGTTGCTAGCCGGTTCTGTTGGAAAGACATCAATTGCTGCACCACTAATTTTATCGGTTTGTAGTGCATGAGTTAATGCATCAAGGTCAATGACTTTACCGCGCGAAGCATTAATTAAAATAGCACCTTGTTTCATGGCGTCTATTTCGCTATCGCTTATCATTTTTATCGTTGTTGAATTTTCGGGTACATGCATTGAAACGATATCGCTTATCGCTAACAGCTCTTTCATTGATGACACTTGTTTAGCGTTGCCTAACGGTAATTTGGTTTCAATATCGTAAAAATAAACATTCATTCCTAACGATTCAGCTAGAATACTTAATTGGCTACCAATGTGTCCATAACCAATAATACCTAAATTCTTACCACGAGCCTCGTGTGAACCAGTAGCCATTTTATTCCATTTACCTCGGTGAGCTTTTGCATTGGCTTCGGGCACTCGGCGCAGTAGCAATACCGCTTCAGCTAAGACCAGCTCGGCAACAGATCGTGTATTAGAAAATGGTGCATTAAATACAGGAATCCCTTTCACCGTTGCCGCATCAAGATCAACCTGATTAGTGCCAATACAAAAGCAACCAATGCCAGCAAGTTTGGGGGCGGCATCAATAATATCTTTGGTTAATTGAGTTCTTGAGCGGATCCCAATAAAACGAGCATCTTTTAATGCCTGCTTAAGTTCTTCGGGCGATAATGCACTTTTATGGTACTCAATATTGGTAAAACCTGCCGATTTTAATATTTCTATGGCACTAGGATGAATACCCTCAAGTAATAAAAATTTGTTTTCATCTTTGGTTGACGTTTGAATAGTCATTATTTCCTCTCATTGCTTTCAGAATATAAATTGAGTCTTATAGTGATATAAAAGCAATAAATTTGATTATGATAAACAAATTTATTTTAGCTCTTTTACTCCCGAAGGTGTTCCTATAAGCGCAATATTTGCCCCTTTGTTGGCAAATAACCCAACCGTTACCACGCCAGCAATACTATTTATTCGATTTTCTAATTCTATGGGGTTGGCAATGATAAGGTCATGAACGTCTAAAATAACATTACCATTATCCGTTATGACGCCTTGGCGATAAATTGGTTTACCACCTAGTTTGAATAATTCACGAGCAACATAAGAGCGAGCCATTGGGATCACTTCAATGGGTAACGGGAATTTACCTAATACATCAACAACTTTTGATTCATCGGCAATACAAATAAATTGTTTGGCAATGGCTGAAACCACTTTTTCACGTGTTAAAGCAGCGCCTCCACCTTTAATCATTTGTAACTGGTGATTGATTTCATCAGCACCATCAACATAGATATCTAAACTATCTACTTCATTACAATCAAGAACAGTAATGCCATAGCTCTTTAATTTTTGTGTCGATGCTTCAGAGCTTGATACAGTACCTTTGATTTGATCTTTTATTGTAGCTAATGCATCAATAAAGTGGGATGCTGTCGAACCGGTTCCCACACCAACATAAGAGTCAGGCTTAATAAATTTCAATGCTGACCAGCCTACGGCTTTTTTTAATTCGTCTTGTGTCATGGTATCACCTATTTTTGAGGATACTTTTTCTTAAAAAAATAAAATTTTAAAAGCAAAATTATTGAAGATATGGCATAGTACCCAATTAGAAAGTAAAAATCATTAGGATTTTAAGAAAATATATCAATGTTTGATATGTTTAAAACTTATTGCGATGTTAAAGTAGCTTGAAGATTCAAGCAGTGATCAAATCATTAGTAAAGAGATTATGAAGCGTCCAGATTATAGAGCATTACAAGCATTAGATGCAGTGATAAAAGAACGAGGATTTGAGCGAGCAGCTGATAAGCTGTGTATTACACAACCCGCGGTATCGCAACGCATTAAGCAGTTAGAAAGCTTTTTTGGTCAACAACTATTAGTGAGAACCATTCCGCCAAAAGCAACCAAACAAGGCGAGCACCTTTTGGGGTTACTACACCAAGTTGAATTATTAGAACAACAATGGCTAGGTGATAATGAACAAAATACTACACCATTGTCATTGTCGATTGCGATTAATGCTGACTCTTTAGCAACATGGCTTTTACCAGCGTTAAAGCCTGTTTTAGATAAAAATATTTTACGTTTCGATATTCAGGTAAAAGATGAAGAGCATACTTTAGAACTGCTACGCTTAGGCACAGTCGTTGGTGCAATTAGTATTCAAGCTAACCCTTTACCAGGATGTTTGTCTGATTTATTAGGTGCATTAGACTATATTTTTGTTGCCTCTCCTGATTTTGCTAAAAAGTACTTTCCAAATGGTGTCACGCGATCGTCTTTACTTAAAGCGCCAGCGGTTGCATTCGACCATTTAGATGATATGCATCAGGCTTTTTTACAAGAAAATTTTAACCTTACCCCAGGTAGTGTGGTGTGTCATATCACCAGTTCATCTGAGGCGTTTGTGCAATTAGCTAAACAAGGCTCTGCGTGCTGTATGCTACCAAAGTTACAGATTGAACAAGAGCTGAAGAATGGTGAATTGGTTAATTTAACAGAAGGGCTATATCAAAGGCGTATGCTATATTGGCATCGTTTTGCACCTGAAAGCAGTGTCATGCAAAATATTTCTGAAACGTTGATTTGTTATGCAAAAAATACATTATCACAACCTTAGCTTCAAATCACAAATAAATAATAGTTAAGTGAGATGATGTTATATTAAAACGCTGCTTACCTAAAACTTCTTTGACAAAATAAACACTTGATTTAAAGAGCTGAAGATATGAGCCAATTAAAAAACGATCGTTATTTGCGTGCATTGCAATGTTTACCTGTTGATTACACCCCTATTTGGATGATGCGTCAAGCTGGACGCTATCTGCCGGAGTATCGTCAGTTAAGAGCAAAAGTGGGCGATTTTATGACTATGTGCCAAACACCTGAATTAGCTTGTGAAGTGACGCTACAGCCATTAAAACGCTTTGATCTTGATGCTGCTATTATTTTTTCTGATATTTTGACCATTCCTGACGCTATGGGGCTGGGTTTGCACTTTGAAGCGGGTGAAGGTCCTAAATTTGCTAAAACAATATCCTGTTTATCTGATATTGAGCAATTGCCGATCCCTGATCCTGAGCAATCGCTTAAGTATGTAATGGATGCGATTCGTTTAACCAAAAAAGAGCTTAATGGTAAGGTTCCATTAATTGGCTTTTCGGGTAGCCCATGGACATTAGCAACTTACATGGTAGAAGGCGGCAGTAGTAAAGCTTTTACTAAAATTAAACGCTTACTTTATAGCAAACCTAAAGTATTACATTTGCTGCTCGAAAAGCTCGCTGAAAGCGTCGCTTTGTATTTAAACGCCCAAATCGAAGCTGGGGCACAATCGATAATGATATTTGATACATGGGGTGGTGTATTGAGCCATCAGAGCTATCAAACGTTTTCGCTGCATTATATGCAACTTATCTTATCAAAATTAAAACGAGGCATTAAAACTGACGATATCAGCTCATATGTTCCTGTTACGCTTTTTACAAAAGGGGGGGGGCTGTGGTTAGATAGTATTGCCAACACAGGTTGTGATGCGATTGGTGTTGATTGGAGCGTTAATTTGCGCGATATTCACCAAAAAGGAAAAATTGCGATACAAGGTAATTTGGATCCGTCAGTCCTCTATGCTAGCAAATTAATAATCGAGTCTAATGTTGATGCCGTTCTGAAAGAATTTGGTGCTTATAATGGGCATATTTTTAATTTAGGTCACGGTATTCATCAAGATATTCCTGTAGAACATGTGCAGTATTTGATTGATGCTGTGCATCAACGGTCCCAAAAGGTTTTGTCATGATTAAAAATCCAGTCCAATTAAGATTAGCAAAGTTAGCCCCTTGGCAGCAACGTTTGTTTATGGTTTGTTTATGTGAACGTATGTACCCGAATTTGGTTTTTTATTGTCAACAACAACATACCGAAGAAGTCGCTAAAAGCTACAAAAAAATACTGGATTTAGTCTGGGAATCACTATTAGTTGAAGAGGCAAAAATCAATTTTGATTTACAACTTGAAAAATTAGAAGCTATCATTCCAACGGTAACAGATGACAGTCCTTATATGATTTACCCAGCTATCGATGCTTGTCAGGCGCTTGGTGAGGTTTTACACTCTTATTTGAGTGGTGAAATGGCTGATCATACCGCTAAAGTAAGTAGCATATCGGCAACCACCATTGCTGAATTTGAAATGACTAAAACTAATGTTAATCTTTCACCAGATGCGCAACAAACTTTACCCAGTGTGATTGATGAATTTGATTTACAGTGGGAGATATTACGATTATTACGTGATGAAAATAATGAGATGATTGAGCTGATAAAAGGCTTAAAAGATGAAATTCGAGCATCTGGAGTAAGTAATATTGGTGTTTTTTTGTGCGGTTAAGCGGTTTAAAGTGTAATTTTTTTATTTTTTATTAAATTTTTCTTTAATATTAGATGAATATAGACTACATTTAACCGCAATGTAATCTAAACACTGTTTACAGTAGCGAAGCTAAATTTTAGATTTTAGATTTTAGCTTTGTTTATAATGTTAACTTTAACAATAAAATAATATGTAAGGATATATCCATGAATAAAACAGAACTTGTCGACGCTATTGCTAGCAAAGCTGATATTACTAAAGTAGCTGCTAAAACAGCATTGGAAGCTACGTTAGCTGCTATTACTGAATCATTAAAAGCAGGTGAGCCAGTTCAATTAGTTGGTTTCGGTACATTCAAAGTCAACGAGCGTAAAGCACGTACTGGTCGTAACCCGAAAACAGGTAAAGAAATTAAAATTGAAGCAAGCAAAGTGCCTGCATTTGTATCAGGTAAAAGTTTAAAAGAAGCAATCAAATAAGTTTGCTGCCTTTCTGTCGATTTTATTGATGGGAGTTGTTTTAAGGTCATGAGCATATTCTCATGACCTTGTCGCTTTAATTTGTTATTTCATTATTTTTGTATCAATTAAAAAAATAAAATACGCATATCAAAGAACGTCGATTATTTTTATTTTCTGCTTCATCATCATCTCAACGAATCTACCCTATAAATCTTATTAAATATGAATGTGATCAATTATGTTTAATAGTGATATCAGTCAATTGGGCTTGCAATATATCAGCTAGATCTTGAGGTGCAATTTCAATTTCTAACCCTCTTCTACCGCCTGATATAAACATGGTTTTGTGTTGGTTGGCGCTACTGTCAATGAGTGTAAAAAGTTGTTGTTTTTGACCTAATGGGCTAATTCCACCCACCAAATACCCCGTTACTTTTTGGGCTAAATTAGCATCGGCTAAATCTATTTTTTTACAGTTTAGTCTCTGTGCCACTTTTTTTAAATCTAAATGTTCATTAACAGGTAATACGCATACCGCTAATGTTTTATTATTACCATTTAAATTGACAATCAGCGTTTTAAATATTTGTGATGCGGTGACATTTAAACTGGGATCGAGTTTATCAACCGCTTCTTGCCCATAATGGGTTTGCTTGGGATCATGCTGATATTGGTGAATGTTAAATTGCGTTTTAAGTTTTTTAAGTAAATTTATGGCGGGGGTCATTGTTGTTATCCAATTAATTTTAGCTAAATGAAAAAATATATGGGAAAACGTTATCCTTACCAGCTTTCTTTTGCTAACTTAAACTGGTAAGGAAATAAAATGATTAAACTATGAGTTTGTTATTTTCATCATTTTTAGGTGGTACTTTTGGGCTAGCTATACCGGTGGCTAAAGAATAAAGCCGATAAAAAAAGATGACAATAAAAGTGTCTAACATGATAGCAAAGAAGAAAAGCATAATGTCAATTAGAATACTAACAATATGACTATTTATTAAATTCTCAATTGCTACTTCAACTGCACCAAATAAAAGCCCAAATCCAGCAAGTATTAGTTCAAAAGCCAAAAATGTTAATAACATAAGTAACGCGGGTTTCCAATGCTGTTTAGATAATGTCAAGCTTAGATTGATTAGCTCCATAAAGCTTCTATTATTAGGATTAACCAGCAAACCAAAAAAGAAGTTACTAAAAATGGCTATAAATATAATTGAAAAAAAGACTATTAAGATCATTAAGATTGATAAAATTGCTGTAGGCAACAACATTTTTAAAATAAAAATGCCCATACTTACTATTAATACTGCAAACAAGAGAATTACAAAAATAAAAAGATAAAAAAGAATAATATTTAATAAATTAGATAATGCTTTAGATAATAATAAATTTAAGTTAAGTCTATCGCTGGTATATAGATTAGAAATCATAGCAATACTAATTGCTTTAAGAATGATACCTATCATTAACGTAAACATTATTATGAGTGAAATAGTGCTATTTATGTGCCCTAAATATAAATTTTTGATTGCCTCTTCATCAATAGATATAGTTCCAGTAAGGATATTATTAATTACTGCTAACACTAGGCAAACCAAAGTAATTGGTTTAATTCGATTACAAAGAAAATTACTCGATTGCTCAAAAATTAAAGAAAAAGATAGTTTTGTTTGTAACTCCATATAAATTCCTTATAGGGGTGGCAACAGGATGTTACCACTATTGATTTTTAATGATTAAAATTAGGACTGTAATAATGAAATATCAGCGACTTTTAAGAATAGGTTTTGTAGCTTTTTCAACAGTGCTAATCGATTAAGTTTAATTTTTTCATCGCCAACCATAACCATGACTGAATCAAAAAATGTGTTTACAGTGTCTTTTAGCGACGATAGTTCAACTAAAGCCTCTTGATAACGACCTCGGTTAAAATAAGGCGCAAGTTTATCGGTTAAAATTGCCAATTTTTTAGCTAATTCTCCTTCGGCTCCCGTTTCTAGTAATGCTGCATTGATCTGCTCTGGAATCGCAATATCTGTTTTTGATAAGATATTTGACACCCGTTTATTCGCTTCCGCTAATGACGAAGCTTCAGGCAACGTTCTAAAGTGAGTCACTGCTTTAACGCGCGCATCAAAATCAGCTGGCTTAGTTGGATTAAGAGCTAGAACTGATTGGATAGTATCAATAGCAAAGCCTTGTTCTTGATACCAAGCTCGAAAACGACCTTGCATAAAATTAACAATATCTTCAACTACATTTTTATTATTTAGCTTATCGCCATATAACGATGTGGCATAATTTGCTAATTCAACAAGATCTAACGGCAATGCCTTCTCAACAATGATGCGTAATATTCCAATAGCCGCTCTGCGCAAGGCAAAAGGATCTTTGTCTCCTTTAGGATGCTGACCAATGCCAAAAATACCCGCTAAGGTGTCCGTTTTTTCAGCAATAGAAACCGCACAAGCAACCGTAGTACTTGGTAACTCATCACCAGCAAAACGTGGTTTATATTGTTCTTCAATTGCAGTAGCTACTTCAATATTTTCGCTGTCTTTAAGCGCTAAATAGCGCCCCATAATACCTTGTGTTTCAGGAAATTCGAAAACAGTATTGGTTACTAAATCGCATTTAGTTAACTTACCTGCTCGTTTCGCTTGTTCAATATTTGCGCCAATTTTTTCAGCAATAAAGCCTGATAGTAGCTCAATGCGAATTGATTTCTCTTTAACTGTTCCAAGCTGTTGTTGGAATAAGACTGTTTCAAGGCGAGGCAAGCGATCTTCTAAACGTTGTTTTAAATCGGTTTGGTAAAAGAATTCAGCATCAGCAAGGCGTGGGCGAACTACTTTTTCGTTCCCGGAAATGACCACTTGTGGATCTTTGGATTCAATGTTAGCGACAAAAATAAAGTTTGGTAATAATTTGCCTTGTTTATCATAAACAGGGAAGTATTTTTGATCGCCTTTCATGGTGTAAACCAGTGATTCAGCCGGTACTTCTAAAAAACGTTCTTCAAATTTAGCCGTTAATACAACAGGCCATTCAACTAAAGATGAGACTTCTTCAAGCAAGCTGTCTGTTAAGTCGGCTTTACCATTAAGTTTAGCAGCTTCGCTTTCAGCTTGTTGTTTAATAATTGCTTTTCGTTTGTCATAATCAGCAATCACTTTGCCTCGTTGTTCTAAAATGTCGGGATATTGATCGGCATTATCGATAGTGAACTCTTGTTCCCCCATAAAACGATGACCACGAATAATTCGGTTTGATTCAATATCTAAAATTGTACCTGCTACAATCTCATCCCCATAAAGCATTGTGACAGTATGGCAGGGGCGAATAAATTCAACTTGGCGAGCTGCCCAGCGCATTGGTTTAGGAATAGGTAGCTTGCTTAGTGCTGTTTTAACCATATCGCATAATAAATTAACCACAAGTTGGCCTTGTTGATGTTGAGTATAAGAAAGCCATTCGCCTTTATCGGTTTGTATTCGCTCGGCTTGATCAACTGTAATTCCACAACCTCGGGCCCAGCCTTCGGCCGCTTTAGTTGGTTTGCCATTAGTATCAAATGCAGCACTCACTGCAGGACCACGTTTAACAATTTGGCTATCGGGCTGAGTATCATTCAGATTAATAACTTTTAATGCTAAACGGCGAGGGGATGCATACCACAGTACTTCTCCATGCTCTAAATTCGCATTATCAAGTTGTTGTATAAAATTAGCCGCAAAGCTTTCTGCTAATGTGCGCAGTGATTTTGGTGGTAACTCTTCGGTACCAATTTCCACTAAAAATGTTTTTTGCATAATCTTTTAAATCCTACTTTGATGCGTTTTGCTTAGCGTGTGAATTTTGGCACATAGGAAATCCGAGTGCTTCACGTGATGCGTAATAGGCTTCTGCCACCATTTTAGTTAATGTTCTAATGCGTAAAATATAACGTTGACGTTCAGTAACTGAAATCGCTTTACGTGCGTCAAGTAAATTAAAACAGTGAGCTGCTTTTAATATACGTTCATAAGCAGGTAGTGGCAGAGGTTTTTCTAGCTCAAGTAAATACTTTGCTTCTTTTTCGTGTTGTTCAAAACAATAAAATAAAAACTCAACATTAGCATATTCAAAATTATAAGTGGACTGCTCTACTTCATTTTGATGGAACACATCACCATAAGTGGTTTTTCCAAAAGCGCCATCACTCCAAACTAAATCATAAACGCTATCCACACCTTGGATATACATCGCTAAGCGCTCAAGCCCGTAAGTGATTTCACCTGTAACTGGTTTACATTCAAGACCACCAACTTGTTGAAAGTAAGTAAATTGGGTTACTTCCATACCGTTTAACCAAACTTCCCAACCTAGCCCCCATGCACCAAGCGTTGGGTTTTCCCAGTTATCTTCCACAAAACGGATATCATTAATAGTTGGATCGAGCCCTAGCTCTTTTAATGAACCTAAATAAAGCTCTTGAATATTATCTGGAGATGGTTTTAAGATAACTTGAAATTGGTAATAATGTTGTAACCTATTTGGGTTTTCACCATAGCGACCATCAGTTGGCCTACGTGATGGCTGAACATAAGCTGCATTTATCGGTTCTGGGCCTAATGCACGTAAACAGGTCATAGGGTGAGAAGTCCCCGCACCCACTTCCATATCTAAAGGCTGAATCACTGTACAGCCTTGATTCGCCCAGTAATCTTGTAACGTAAGAATTAACCCCTGAAAGGTTTTGACATTAAACTTTTGCATGATGTTATCTTTATGGTTGAATTGATATTTCGACTATTTAAATAGTGCTATAGTTTATACTTTTTATCAATACTTGTGAAATGCCTAATTTTATTCTATTTGATATATTGCCTAATTGGGTTGAAGTTGTTAAAAAGATATAAAAGGCTACCCAATAAACAAATGTCGTGTTTTATAATTCATTGATTTAAATGAAAACAAAAAATCAAATAAAATCAATATGTTTTCTGAATGTTTTTAGGGTAGATAGAGGAATTAAGAATTTTGTGGATAAAATTAACGGTTGATGAAAATTCTCTGCTTATTGATTTTTATGATAAAAAATCCATACCACATGCATGATTGCCGAATGTTGCCTACAGCCACCAGACTTTGTTGCTCGGTTTTAATACACTAGCTCTAATTGTTCCCGATAAAATAGCGTCTTGCCAAACGTTCCTGTTTGGTGGGCACATTCTGATGCCAATAAAAATAGTTGTAATAACTTTTTAGTGATACAAAAGAAGTCAGTTTTTATAAAAGACAAAATAAAAATTCAATAAAATCAATTGTTTTTCTGAATGTTTTTTTGTGTGAAATTAAGGTTTTTGAGAATTGGGTGGGGGGTGTATAAAAATACCCTAAACCAAAGTAGTCAAAATAACTAATTTTATACCTAAACAAAAATGTACGTGAAAGTTTTGATGATGCTTTCTAGTTTTATTAGAAATCTAAGCAAAGCAAGATTACATTACCAATATTCTATTCCACGTACTATTTTTCTCTCTATATTCACCAATTTTGTTTCCGCATTTTCTTCATTATCGTCTGTTAAAATTCTTGTTTCGGCTGTGCAATCTCCATACACATTCCTATTATGATAAGATGATATAGTCTTGCCTTTTTATCACCCAAAATAGTTGTAATGCTTTCTAATAAATCATCAGAGTAAGTAGCGATAGTTTATTTTTTTATATGTCTTGAATAAGGGGCATATTCAATAATTGAAGAATATTCATTAAATGCCTGTATTCGATTAAACTTTGTTTTATTATCACATCCTATTAATGTAATAACAAAGCAGTTGATGAAGATAAATTTACCGATGATCTTCATTCCGTAATTTCTTAAGCTTTATTGTTATTTATCATTCAAAAATAAACCCGCTTGCAATCAGCGGGTTTATTAATTTAATAGTAAATGATTATTAAACGTCCAAATAATCCAAGATTCCTTCGGCTGCTTTTCGCCCTTCGCTAATCGCTGTGACTACTAGATCAGATCCTCGAACAGCATCGCCACCAGCAAAAATTTTGGGATTGCTGGTTTGATAGCGGTTGGCTTCTGGCGCGATGATTCGACCTTGTGGGTCAAAATCAACACCATGCTCAGCCAGCCAAGGCATGGCATGGGGTTTGAAGCCAAATGCCATTATTACTGCTTCGGCAGGTAGAATAAATTCAGAACCTTCAACAATAATTGGTGAGCGCCGTCCTTTTGCATCAGGTTCACCAAGTTCAGTTTTGACCATTCTTACCCCTGTTACTTGTCCTATTCCATTAATTTCAATACTTAAGGGTTGGACATTGAATTGGAAGTTTGCACCTTCTTCTTTGGCGTTTTTGACTTCTCGTTTTGAACCTGGCATATTGGCTTCATCTCGGCGATAGGCGCAGGTGACGTCGCTTGCCCCTTGGCGAATAGATGTTCGTACACAGTCCATTGCCGTATCACCACCACCTAATACCACAACACGCTTACCTTTCATGTCAATGTATGGTGTCTCTTGGGTTTGTGGGTGATTCATAAGATGTTTGGTATTGGCTATTAAAAATGGTAAGGCATCATAAACACCGTTGGCATCTTCATTTTTTAGTCCTGCACGTATGGATTGATAGGTACCAGTACCGACAAAGACGGCATCAAATTCATTAATCAAATCATTTAATTGAATATTTTTGCCTACTTCAGTATTGAGACGGAATTCAATACCCATTTCAGTAAATATACGTCTGCGATTGATTAATACGTCTTTATCAAGTTTGAACGCAGGAATTCCAAATGTAAGTAATCCACCAATTTCAGGATGACGATCAAAGACGATAGGCGTTACGCCATTGCGCACTAATACATCGGCACAAGCAAGACCAGCAGGACCAGCGCCAATTATGGCAACTTTCAATCCTGTTTGCTCAACATTGGATAAATCAGGTTTCCATCCCATTTTAAACGCAGTATCTGTTATATAACGTTCAATATTGCCAATGGTGACAGCACCAAATTCTGCATTTAAAGTACATGAGCCTTCACAAAGGCGATCTTGTGGGCAAACACGTCCACATACTTCAGGCAAACTATTGGTTTGATGAGATAGTTCAACCGCTTCTAATATTTTACCTTCATTAACCAATTTTAACCAATTTGGGATATAGTTATGTACAGGGCAACGCCATTCACAATAAGGATTACCACAAGCTAGGCAGCGATCTGCTTGCGCTTGGGATTGTGAGGCGGAAAAGCCTTCATAAATTTCAACAAATTCTATTTTGCGAATGTTTAGCGATTTTTTGGGCGGTTCAACACGTTGTAAATCGATAAACTGGTAAACATTTTGACTCATTTCGTGCTCTCCTTACTTACTGTGCTTGAATGCGTAGTTCTGCTGATGAGCGACTACGGTGCCCTAATAAGGCTTTGACATCACTGGATTTAGGTTTGACTAAGACAAATTGTTTAGCAAAGTCATCCCAATTAGCTAAAATGTCCTCAGCTCGTGATGAATGCGTAAGTTGAGCATGTTCCATGATTAAACCACGCAAATGTTCTTCGTGGATAGAGTAATCAGCAACATTGAGTAATTCTATGAGTTCTTTGTTAATGCGTTTATGGAAATCACCGTCTGTATCTAAGATATAAGCAAAACCACCAGTCATTCCTGCACCAAAGTTAATGCCTGTTTTTCCTAACACGCAGACAATACCGCCAGTCATATATTCGCAGCCATTATCACCTATTCCTTCAACCACACTAATTGCGCCTGAGTTTCGCACAGCAAAACGTTCACCAGCGCGACCGGCAGCAAATAGTTTGCCGCCTGTTGCGCCATATAAACAGGTATTTCCGGCAATGGTTGCTTCATGGCTTAAAAATGCCGAACCTTGTGGTGGGCGAATAACAATACGCCCACCAGTCATACCTTTACCAACATAATCATTCGCATCCCCAGTTAGCGTTAAGTCTACGCCACCAGCATTCCATACGCCAAAGCTTTGACCAGCAGTCCCATTAAAATTGAGCGAAATAGGATCAGCTGCTAAACCTTGATCGCCATATTTTTTGGCAATATAGCCAGATAAGCTAGTGCCTACAGAACGGTCAGTATTTTGAATGTCAAAATAGAAACTTTTGCTTTGGCGATTATCAACACATTGTTGCGCTTGTGTGATGATCTCTTTATTTAGTACACCTTTATCAAATGGTTTATTGTCTTCAACGCAATAAACTGGTTTACCATCAATTGGTTTTGCTGTTTTTAGCAATCCTGATAGATCCAATTTTTGTTGTTTGGCGGTGATCCCTTCAAGTTCTAATAGTAGATCTGTGCGCCCAATTAGATCGACAATACGACTTACGCCAAGTTCTGCCATGACTTCTCGAGTATTGCGAGCAATAAAGCGGAAGTAATTCATCGCTTTTTCAGGCAGGCCGTGATAGTGCTCACTACGTAATTTTTCGTCTTGCGTTGCAACGCCAGTTGCACAGTTATTTAGGTGACAAATACGTAGATATTTACACCCTAAAGCAACCATAGGACCTGTACCAAATCCAAAGCTTTCAGCACCTAAAATAGCAGCTTTAACAATATCAGCACCTGTTTTTAAGCCACCGTCAACTTGCAGGCGTATTTTGTGACGTAACCCATTGGCAACTAATGATTGTTGTGTTTCAACCAATCCAAGTTCCCAAGGGGAACCGGCGTATTTTACCGAGGTCAATGGGCTAGCCCCTGTGCCACCGTCATAACCTGAAATAGTAATTAAGTCGGCATAGGCTTTAGCAACGCCTGTTGCGATGGTACCAACACCGGGTTCGGATACGAGTTTAACCGAAATCATAGCGTGTGGATTGATCTGTTTTAAATCAAAGATTAGTTGTGCCAAATCTTCAATCGAGTAAATGTCGTGATGTGGTGGCGGTGAAATTAATGTCACACCGGGTACAGAAAAGCGTAATTTTGCAATATATGGTGTGACTTTATCACCTGGTAATTGACCGCCTTCCCCCGGTTTTGCGCCTTGTGCTACCTTTATCTGGATAACATCAGCACTCATTAAGTAACTTGGTGTTACGCCAAAACGACCTGATGCAACTTGTTTTATACGTGAAACTTTTATGGTGTTGTAACGTGCAGGATCTTCACCCCCTTCCCCTGAATTGGAAAATCCGCCTAGTGTATTCATCGCTGTGGCAAGGGATTCGTGCGCTTCTGGACTGAGTGCTCCAATGGACATGGCTGCTGAATCAAAGCGTTTAAATAATGATTCTTCGGGTTCGACTTGCTCAAGCGGTATGGTTGCATTTTCAGGTGGATTGAGTTTTAATAAATCGCGCAATGTGGTAATAGGGCGATGATTAACTATATCAGCATAACGTTTGTAATCTTCATAATTACCATTATTGACTGCTTTTTGTAGTGATTGCACAACATCAGGATTATAGGCATGATATTCACCACCGTGGACAAATTTAAGTAACCCACCTTGTTCTAAGGGTTTTCTTCTTAACCATGCGCTTTTTGATAAGTTAAATTGGTCTTGGGAAAAATCATCAAAATTAGCGCCACTAATACGGCATGTGACACCTTGAAAACAAAGTTCAACGACTTCTTCATGTAATCCAACGGCTTCAAACAGTTTTGAGCAACGATAAGATGCGACTGTTGAAATGCCCATTTTGGACATAATTTTATATAAACCTTTATTAATCCCATTGCGGTAATTAACTATCGCTTCACGATGAGATTTGTTTATCGTACCATTATCCACCATTTGGGATAAGGTTTCATAGGCTAAATAAGGGTAAATTGCTGTTGCACCAAAACCAAGAAGTACGGCAAAGTGGTGCGGATCACGACAACTTGCCGTTTCAACAATAATATTGGCATCGCAGCGTAAATTCTTTTCAACTAAGCGTTGTTGAACAGCCCCAACTGCCATAGGTGCTGGAATGGGTAGACGGTCGGGAGCAATATTTTTATCTGATAAAATCAGTAATACGGTGCCATTGCGAACTTTTGTTTCAGCATCACCACATAATTGTTCAATAGCATCACGCAAGCTACCATCAATTTCATAAGTGATATCTAATGTTTCTGATTTGTAGTAACGTGATTCTAGCGCTGTTAATTGTTGTAGATCCGAATAGACTAAAACAGGATATTTAAAAGCAACTCGATGCGCTTGGCCTTCTGCTTCGGCAAATACATTCATTTCACGACCAATACTGGTTGAAAGTGACATAACGTGTGCTTCACGCAGGGGATCGATAGGTGGGTTAGTAACCTGCGCAAATTTTTGGCGGAAATAATCATAAATTGATCGAGGCTTATTTGATAATACCGCAAAAGGTGTATCATCGCCCATTGAGCCAGTAGCTTCTTGCCCATTTTCGCCAAGTACTCGGATGCATTGATCGAGTTCTTCAGCACTATAACCAAACTGTTTTTGGTAGGTTGCTAGTAATGTATCATCATAATCGCGCGAACCGATGCTATCATCGGGTAAGCTTTCAAATGGGATTAATTGCTTAACATTTTTTGTCATCCATTCTTTATAAGGATGACGTTTTTGTAAATCATTATCGGTTTCAGCAGATTGTAAAATGCGGCCTTCTTCCGTATCGATAACTAACAATTCACCTGGACCAACACGTCCTTTAGTAACTACTTCGTCGGGCTGATAATCCCAAATACCAATTTCAGAGGCACAGGTGATAAGTTTGTCTGTGGTAATAACATAACGTGCAGGGCGTAATCCATTTCGATCTAAGTTACATGCCGCATAACGTCCATCAGACATAACAATGCCAGCAGGCCCATCCCAAGGTTCCATATGCATTGAGTTGAAGTCAAAAAAGGCACGTAGATCTTCATTCATGTCTGGATTGTTTTGCCATGCAGGGGGAACAAGTAGGCGCATAGCTCGCACTATATCCATTCCTCCAACTAAAAATAGTTCTAGCATGTTATCTAATGAACTTGAGTCAGAACCAGTGACATTCACAAATGGGGCTGCATCTTGTAAATCAGGGATAAGTGGCGTTTTAAATTTATATGATCGTGCTTTTGCCCATTGGCGATTGCCCTCAATAGTATTAATTTCGCCATTATGTGCCAAATGTCTAAAAGGTTGAGCTAATGGCCAACGTGGAACGGTATTGGTTGAAAAACGTTGGTGGAATAAACAAATCGCGGTTTCCATACGAATATCGGCCAAATCTAAATAGAATCGAGGCAAATCTTTAGGCATACATAAGCCTTTATAAATATTGACCTGATTTGAGAAACTACAAACATAAAATGTATCGTCTTGTACGCGTTTTTCAATGCGGCGGCGAACCATATACAAACGGCGCTCTAAATCAATCTTTGTCCAACCAGCTGGTGCATTAACAAAAACTTGTTCAATTCTTGGTAGCGATGCAAGTGCGATTTCACCCAGAACACTTTTATCAATCGGCACTTCACGCCAACCTAAAATAGATAAGGTTTCTTCGGCTAATTCTTCTTCGACTATCTCACGGCTAGCTTGCGCCTCGGCTTCATCTTGGCTTAAAAACAACATGCCTACTGCATAATTCGTCGCTAAACGCCAACCGGCATCCTCGGCGACTAGACGAAAAAATCGGTCAGGTTTTTGTAATAAAAGACCACATCCATCACCGGTTTTACCATCCGATAATATCGCGCCACGGTGTTGCATACGAGCAAGCCCGTGAATTGCAGTACGCACCACTTTATGACTTGGTTGCCCCTCAATGTGAGCAATTAACCCAAATCCGCAGTTATCTTTTTCATGATGCTGGTTATATAACATATCATTGCCTCTAATTCATCGTTTTTATAATTTGAGAAGGTATAGGCATTAATCCCATATTAGGTATGAAGTTAATTAAAAAAACGTTTTCGGTCAAATAAATATTACTTATAAGTTAATCTTCTCATAACTTATATTTGAGTTATTAATTAAGCTAATAATGACATATACCACTATGATTTTTTAAGTGTTTATAAATTTAAATTGTTTTTTTTAAAATAGCGTATATAAATTAGCTATAAGTTTTTTTTCTTTTATGTTAAAAACTTTCAGAAAAGTATCTGTTTAAGTATAAAATTTAACTCAAGCTAACGACTATAAGTGATGGCGGTATCTTGCTATAATTTGTTATCTTTTATTTTTAATCTATCAATAATGCAAACTAAAATTACAATTGTTGGGGCGGGCGCTGCTGGGCTTTTTTGTGCTGGCCTATTGGGGCAAAAAGGGTATGATGTTACCGTAATTGATAATGGTAAAAAGCTCGGGCGTAAAATTTTAATGTCTGGTGGTGGTAAATGTAATTTTACTAATTTATCTGTTGAGCCATCCCATTATATTTCTCATAATCCACATTTTTGCAAATCTGCTTTAAAGCGCTTTACCCAGTGGGATTTTATACAATTAGTCAACCAATATGGTATTAGTTATCATGAAAAAGCTCATGGCCAATTATTTTGTGATAATTCAGCGCAAGATATCGTTGATCTGCTAGTAAAAGAGTGCCAAAAGGGGCATGTTAATTTTGTGATGCGAACCCAAGTTGAAGATATTGATAGTAATGGGCAAGGGTTCCAATTATATACTTCTGGTGGCATTATGGATAGTGAAAATCTTATTATTGCTACAGGCGGTTTATCTATGCCCGCACTCGGTATGACATCAATAGGCTATAAAATTGCTGAAAAATTTGCTATTCCTGTTGTACCAGTAAAAGCTGGATTAGTGCCTTTTACGTTGCATAAGCCTTTACTGGATGTGCTTGCAAATTTGTCAGGTATTGCAATTCTAGTTGAAGTTTCTAATCAAAGAATGAGCTTTAAAGAGAATCTATTATTTACGCATCGAGGGCTTTCTGGACCAGCTATTTTACAATTGTCGAGTTATTGGCAAGCTGGTGAATCAATTACTATCAATTTATTACCTGAATTAGTATTTGAATCATCGTTTAAACTATTATTAGAACAAAACCGCAATCAGACTATAAAAAACTGCTTGGCGTCGCTTTTACCCAAAAGGCTCATTGAAGCATTAATACAATTAAATTTAATGGACGATTTAACGGTGAAACAGCTTACCCCTAGGCAACAGCAGCAACTTTATTACAACCTAACACACTGGAAAATTACTCCAAATGGAACAGAAGGTTATCGTACTGCCGAAGTCACACTGGGCGGTATAAGCACTGATGCGTTATCCTCCAAAACTATGGCGGTTAAAACACTTCCTAACCTCTATTTTATTGGTGAGGTGGTTGATGTTTCGGGGTGGCTCGGAGGTTATAATTTCCAATGGGCATGGAGTAGTGCATTTGCATGTGCTCAGGCGTTTAATTGATCGTTTTTGATGCTTAAAATTAAGCATCAATTACCCCCATCTGAATATGATACTTTTTGACTTTATATTGTAATGTTGTGCGTGAAATATTTAAGTTTTTTGCCGCCGTTATAATTTTGCCATTAGCTTGATTCAATGCGTCAATAATCAGTTGCCGTTCAAAGTTTTCAACTTGTTCGGTTAAGTTACCTCCATTAGGAGATGTTTGAACAACTGTTTCATTGTGCTTATTTGTATTATCATCTTCAGACTGCGGGTTATTAAGTTCAAATAACTCTTCATCAAGGGTAATATGCTGTAATTCACCAGGTTCGTTTTGAAGTACCATACTTCTGACAATGGCATTTTCAAGCATACGCACATTACCAGGCCAATGTGCTGACATTAATTGTTGTAGTGCTTGTTTACTGATACCACTAATGACTATATTTACATCGTTTTTATGTTTATCAATAAAATAACGAGCTAAAACGGGAATATCTTCTGTTCGGTCTCGCAAAGCAGGAAGTTTAATTAAACCAACGTTTAATCGATAAAATAGATCGCCTCTTATTTTTCCCGTTTTTAGCAACTCTGTCGGTGATTCATTCATGGCGGCAACGATACGAACATCTGAATGTTGTTCTTTACTACCACCCAATGGCCAATAGGTTTTCTCTTGTAGAAATCGTAATAGCTTACTTTGCATATCAAAAGGCATTGCATTAAGTTCATCAAGAAACAGTGTGCCTCCGTTAGCTAGCGCTAAATAACCCTGACGGTTTTCTGCCCCCGTAAACGCACCTTTGACTGTGCCAAATAAAGTGCTTTCAATCAGGGTAGTTGGTAACGCACCACAATTAAGTGAGATGAAAGCTTTGTCACGGCGTTGACTTGTCTGGTGTATTAAGCGAGCAAACAGTTCTTTACCTGTTCCTGTTTCACCTACAATTAGTACAGGAACATCATTGCGTCCTAAAATATTGGTTTGGTCAATCACTTTCTGCATTTTTTCCGAAACAAAAACAATATCGGGTAAAGGCTGTTCTTTATTGTGGTATAACTTACTATGTAATTTAAAAACTTGATCTTGCAAATGTCTAACCGTTGATAAGTTTCGGCCTATCTCAATGGCACCAATGATTTCTTCTTTATTATTATAAAGCGGAACAGTTGTATGCAAATAATCAACCAACTTACCAACATGGTTATAATAAGTTTGGTAGTTATCTTGGTATTCTTTACCAAGTTGCAAAGCTTGCAACATAGTACTATCTTCTTTTTTTAAGTTGGGGTAAACCTCAAGCATGGGGTTACCAATAGCTTGCTCTTTAGGGTAGCCATCGAGTTCTGCACTTTCCTGATTGTAATAAATATAATTGCCATTTTTATCAATAATAGCTATCGGTTGATGGATTAAATCAAAAAAATGTTTAAATATTTCCAATGCTTGTAATAACTCAGGATCAATGGTCATGATATTAGTACCTTTTTATGTTTGGATTATTTACTAAATTTTGCTTCGTTTAATTTAAATGCTTTTCGGCCATCATCAAAAAATGACAAATTTTTGTCATAAAAACATATTTTGTACTAAATGACTAATTTTAATTTTGGGGCTAAACTTATTAACTAATTGATTATATTTGATTCTAATTTTGGCATGCTGATTGCATTACCAGTGAGAAGTCTGTTACATATTTCTATATACTAAATTAACTGGAGGTCATATGTCTGACTCAATTATGTCAAATTATAACAAATTACGTACCAATCTTGTAACAAAAGATCGTCGCTTTAGTGCTCAAAATGGCAAATTATGTTTTGATGGAGTTAATTTAGAAGAATTAGCCAAAAAATATCCAACTCCTTTTTATGTGTTTTCTGAGAAAGAAATTGATCGCAATGTTCAAGAAATAAAAGATGCATTTAAGGCTCATCCAAATACAAAAATCTTCTATGCCTCAAAAACCTGCTCAGTTATGGGGGTGCTTAAGGCGATTAAAGATGCAGGTATTTATGCCGAAGCAAACTCGATGTTTGAAGTGCGTAAATGCTTAGAAATAGGCTTTAGTGGTAGCCAAATTGTGTTCAACGGTGTGGTTAAAAAACCAGTTGATTTGGAATTTGCAATCCAAAACGATCTTTATATTATCAATGTTGATAGTTTATATGAGCTTGATATTATTGATGAAATTTCAAGACGTTTGAAGAAAGTTGCAAATGTTTGCGTGCGTGTTGAGCCAAATGTGCCGTCAGCAACCCATGCAGAATTGGTTACAGCTTATCATGCCAAATCAGGTATTGATTTAGAACAAGCAGAAGAAACTTGCCGACGCATTCTCGAAATGCCATATGTTCATTTACGTGGCTTGCATATGCATGTTGGGGATCAAGTACCCGAAGCAGAACCTTTTGCAAAAGCAACGAAAGTATTAGTTGATGAATCTCGCCGTTTAGAAGAAGTACTTGGTACTAAATTTGATTTAATCAACGTTGGAGGCGGTATTCCTGTTCCATATAAGTATGACGAAGAAAATGGCAATCCATTGCAAGATAATATGTATGCAGGGATTACTGCTCAAGACTTTGCTGACGCGGTAATTAGTGAAGTACACAAATGGCGTACTGATGTTGAAATCTGTATTGAACCAGGTCGTAAAGTAACTGGTTCTGCCGGCGTGCTTGTCACCGAGGTCGCTTGTGAAAAACGTAAAACTAACTACGATTTAGACGGTAACATTGAAGAGCATGTTGAGTGGAAATTTGTTGATGCTGGTTATAGCGTTTTATCTGATAGTCAACATTTTGATTGGTTCTTCTATGTTTATAATGCGTCAAGAATCAATGAAGAACACGACGAATATATTAAATTAGCTGGTCCTTTATGTGATGGTGGCGACTACTTCCATGTCGGTGTTAAAGGTGAAGAATTTTTAATGCCAAAAGATACGCAAATTGGCGATATTGTTGCTTTCTTGGATGCAGGTGCTTATACCATTGAAAGCCAAACAGTCTATAACAATCGCCCTCGTACATCTGTTGTTATGATAGGTAAAGAAGGTAAAGATAGATTGATTCGCCGTGAAGATACTTACGAAGATATGGTTGGATACGACGTGTATTAATCATGAACTATCTGGAGCATTTATTGCTCCAGATATTACAATGTGAGGTTATTATGAGTGATTCTAAAGATTCAAGTTTACTTGGTATTAAAGACATTGTGTTTATGAATGTTATTGCGATACTCAGTTTACGTCAAATTCCAAATGTTGCTCCCTATGGGGCGTCAGCAATGGTGCTTTGGTTACTTGCTGCATTTTGTTTGTTTTTTCCATTAGCGATGGTTTGTGGTGAACTTTCTACTGGTTGGCCAAAAGATGGTGGGATATTTGTTTGGGTAAAAGAAGCATTTGGTAAACGAGTTGGCTGGATAGTAGTTGTTTGTTTCTTGTTTTCTTGTGTGCTTTTCTTCCCATTAATGTTGCAATTTGGCTTTACGGCAATTGGCTATATGTTTAGTGCTGAGTTGGCCCAAAATCAGGTGTTTATTGGGGTGGGATCCATGGTGGTATTTTGGATCTTAACATTAATGAATATTAAAGGCATGAAGTGGACTAAAATCATTAACAGTGTTAGTGCATGGTTAGGTGTGTTTATTCCTGCCGGTATTATTGTGTTATTAGCGATTGTATGGTTAATGACTGGTCACTCTATGGCAACGGATTATAGTCATGTTAGTGATTGGGTTCCGGATTTAAGCAGTTGGGATACTATTGTTTTCTTATCAAGCATGATGTTTGCGTTTGCTGGTTTTGAAGTGGCTCCAATGATTGCTGGCCGTACTCGTAACCCACAACGTGACTTCCCTAAAGCGATGGTTGTTTCAGCTATTGTGATTGTGGGTATTTATATGATTGGTACTTGGGCAATTAATACTTTATTGCCAGCAAAAGATACTGATATTGTTGCAGGTGTAATGCAAGCGATGGAAGTATCGGCAAAAGCGTTACATATGCCTTGGTTATTACCAGTAATGGCAATTTGTTTATTCTTTGGTGCGTTAGGCCAAATTAACTCATGGTTAGTTGGTCCTATCTATATGTTACAAGAAGCATCAAAAGAAGATAATTTGCTTGGTGAACGTATCGGTCGTTTACACCCGGTATATCAAACACCAGCTTTTGCTTTAATTGTTCAAGCGATTATTGTAACAGTACTTTGTTTTTCAACTTTCGTTTCACCAAGTATTGCAGCTGCATATTGGATGTTAACTGCGTTAACAACAATTTGTTACTTTATTCCTTATTTAGTGATGTTTATTGCGTACTATCGTTTGCGTATTGCTCAACCAGATGTGCCACGTAGCTTTAAGATTCCGGGTAAAGTTTTACCAGTTGTTTTACCAGCTTTAGGATTCTTATCTACACTATTTGCGGTGATCTTGGTGTTTATTCCACCAGCACAAATTGATATGGGTGGATATGCTGAGTACATCGCTAAAATTGTTGGTGGTGCAGTGCTTGCCATTGTGTTAGCTGAATGGATCTATCATCGAGCTCAAAAACGTAATCGTTTGCAACAAGTTAAAGATATAGAGGAGTAATATTATGTACAAACCTATATTAGAAATTGATTTACGTAAATTAAGAGACAATGCTCGTGTTGAAAAAGAGCTACTTGCTAAACACGGCATTGAAGTAATGGCGGTTAATAAAGTTTTTGATGGTTGTGTTGAAACTGCTAAAGCCGTGCTTGATGGCGGTATTGATGTGATTGCCGAGTCAAGAACTTACAATTTGAAGAAGCTTAAAGATGCTTTAAATTGTAAAACTTGTTTATTGCGTAGTCCTTGTTTAAGTGAGATTAGTGATGTTGTGAAATATGCTGATATTAGCTTAAACAGCGAAAAACAAGTGATTAAGGCACTTTCTGATGAGGCGGTAAAACAGCAAAAAGTCCATCAAGTATTATTAATGGTTGATATGGGTGATTTGCGAGAAGGTATTTGGTTTGAACATGTGGATGATATTATCGATACTGTCAAACTCATTCTATCGTTACCGGGTGTTGAGCTTTATGGGCTTGGTACTAATTTTAACTGTTATGGTACTGTTTTACCAACGGTTAAAAATGGTGTGGATTTTTTACACATAGCACGTAAAGTAGAGCAATCTTGTCATATTAAGATAAAATATTTATCAGCTGGTAATTGTACTAGTTACCACCTGTTGGATAAAGGTATTTGGCCAGAAGGGCTGAATCATTTGAGAATTGGCGGTTTGCATGAGTTCGGTATTGAATATGTGGATATGAAATACCTTGATGAATTTCATCATTCCAACAAACCTGTCGATAAAGCGTGCAGTAATTTATATAAGTTTTACGCGCAAATTATTGAGCTCAATAGTAAGCCGACAGTTCCTGTTGGTGAGTTAGGTGTAGATGCTTTTTTAAACAGCAAAACCTTTGTTGACCATGGTACACGTAAACGAGCCTTGTTGGCTTTTGGCCGTCAAGATGTGCCGGCAGAAAGCTGTGTACCTATCAATGATAATATTACTGTATTGGGTCAAACCAGTGATCATACTATTGTTGATATTGAAGATGTTTCTGAAACATTACGTGTTGGCGATATGATTGGGTTTGAGCTTGATTATACAGCGCTACTTATGGCTTGCCAAACTAATGGTGTAGAAAAACGGTTTGTTTATTAATGTATCAGCTGCTGGGCAATCAGCAGCTATTATTGATTAGTAGGCGGTTTACATGGCAACATCAGAAGCTCAAGAAAGCCCTTATCCTAGCACCTTAAAGAAGAACTTGAAAAATCGTCATTTATTGATGATTTCATTAGGTGGTTCGATTGGTACTGGGTTGTTTATTGGTATTGCAGCACCACTTAGCACGGTTGGACCATTGGGGACGATCATTGCTTATTTTCTTGCCGGTAGCATTATGCTATCAACTATGCTGTGCCTAGGTGAGCTTTCTTGTGCATTCCCACATGCAGGTTCTTTTCAGCATTATGCATTAATGTTTATTCCTCATCCTATTTGGAGTTATACCATTGGCTGGTTATACTGGTTAAGTTGGGTGCTATCTATGGCTGCTGATTTAACGGCTGCCGCTATGATTGCCCATCAAGCCTTTCCTGCTTTTCCTATTTACCTTTTTAGTTTGTTAATTCTTATTGTCATTACCTCGGTACATTTAACCTCAGTTCAAGCATTTGGAGAAAGTGAGTATTGGTTTTCAACGATTAAAGTGTTAGCAATAATTGCTTTTATTTGTGTAGGAATTTATTTACTTCATCAGCAATATAGTCAAACACATGTGTTACCAACATTTAAAACCGAAAGAGGGTGGTTTCCTAATGGTTTTTTCGCCATATTTATTTGCATGACTATTGTTACTTATTCATTCCAAGGGATCGAATTGATCGGTAATGCCGCCGGTGAAGCACAATCTCCGCAATCTGTGTTGCCAAAAATAATTACTGGTGTTGCTTTTCGTATTATTCTGTTTTATATCTTGGCTATTGCTGTTTTAGCGCTTGTTTATCCATATGGAACGGTTCATTCTGAAATTAGTCCATTTGTATGGGTATTTAACCAAGCAGGGATTAAATTTGCTTCTTATATGATGCTTTTTGTTATTTTTTGTGCAGCAATATCGGCCGCAAATTCAGCTATTTATGCTAGTTCAAGAATGTTATGGTCTATGGCGCAAGATAACTTAGCACCAAAATACTTTTCAGTAGTTAATCAACGAGGTGTGCCCACAAAAGGTATATTATTTATTGCTATTATTGCGTTAGTTTCGCTATTTTCGAAATATATTGCTGCTGAAAAATTATATCTTTATTTAGTCGCAGGAACAGGGCAGGTTGGTTGTTTTGCGTGGATTATCATTGCTTGGTGTCAGTATCGATTCCGTAAAGGGGTCAATTGTGGTAAATACTCAAAAGACATGATCAAGTTTAAATCACCACTGTTTCCTTGGCTTGCTTTTATCTCTATTATTATGAATATTGTTATTATTGTTGGTGTTTGGTTTGGTGAGTCAGGTCATTTTATTTTATTATCTGAAATAATTTTAATTGCAATCATTCTAATTTCTTATTTTTTCTATAAAAAAATAAATATTACAATAAGCCATAATTAATTATATATTGCAAAGCTATGTAATCACTAGCACAAAATTTATTATTGTTAGTGATTACAGGCTATTGGTGCTTAGTGAAAATTAAGCCATTTTATGTTAATCGACTTATTAGCAGATGAATATTGATTGCGTAAATCCTATTTTTGCATCGTAATATTGTTATTATGCATGCTATTGAGAAATTTAAAATAAATGTTCATTTTAAAAAAGCAGATATACCTGTAAAAACGACCTGTGCAGCAATAGCTGATATGAGTAATCCCGTTAGCTTTGATAATATCGCAATTCCAGTATTTTTTAATACTTTTGCAATGCTTTTAGCGCACAATAACATAATATAAATACCCATTGAGGCAACAAGCAACGAAATTGCACCAATCAAATTCGGAACAACGCCAATTGAGCTAGTGCCCATCACAATGATAGTACCAATAGATGCCGGACCCATACATAGTGGAATGGCTAGTGGAACAACACTGATATCATCATCGCTATTGATTTTGTTTTTTTCTGGCGAATCGTTCATTAGTGATACCGCAGTGATAAACAGTAATGCCCCCGAGCCAATTCGAAATGCATCAAGGGTAAATCCAAAAACGCTAAACATGGTATTGCCAAAAAAGAATAGTACAATACCGATAATAAATACTGCACATGAAGTTTTTAGTGCTATTTTTCTCCTAAGCTGTTCATCATATTGCTTTGTACCACTTAGAAATGCGCTCAAAACGGCAGGTGGTGTCATTAATGCAAACAATTTTACTGTTGTTGAGAGAATCGCAAAAATATAATCAACCATTGCACTACCTTTTACTTTATTTAAAAAATTGCTTTAATTTTGCCAACTAGTTATTGTTGGATTGAAATTATTTTTATCATATATAAAAACGGTCACCACAAAGGTGACCATCTTAATCCGATATTTTTATTGATAATCAACAAAAATTAGTTAAGGCGCTCTTTAATACGAGCTGCTTTACCACGAAGTTCGCGTAAGTAGTAAAGTTTAGCTTGACGCACTTGACCACGACGTTTCACAGTAATTGAATCAACAATTGGTGAGTGAGTTTGGAATACTCGTTCAACACCTTCGCCATTCGAAATTTTACGTACCGTAAATGCTGAGTGTAAACCGCGATTACGAATTCCAATGACAACACCTTCGTAAGCTTGAAGACGTTTTTTATTACCTTCAACAACCCATACTTTTACTTCAACCGTGTCACCAGGGCGAAACGACGGGATGTCTTTCTTCATTTGTTCTTGTTCTAATTGCTGAATAATTGCATTTTTCATAATATTATCTCTTACTAGTTATACTGAAATATTAATTGCCTTGTTTATCACTGTATTCTCGTTGGAATTCAGTGAGTAAACATTGCTCTTCATCAGTCAGAGCTAGATTTGCAAGAAGATCTTTTCTTCTTAACCAAGTTCGTCCTAGTGATTGTTTTAACCGCCAGCGACGAATCGCTTCATGGTGACCAGACATTAACACGTCAGGCACCGCCATTCCATCTAACACCTCAGGTCGAGTATAGTGTGGGCAGTCAAGTAAACCGTTAGCAAAAGAGTCTTCTTCTGCCGATGATTGGTGATTTAGCACGCCAGGTATAAATCTTGCTAATGCATCAATCATAGTCATCGCAGGTAATTCACCACCACTTAACACGTAATCCCCAATTGACCATTCTTCATCAATTTCAGTTTGGATAACACGTTCATCTATACCTTCATATCGCCCACAAATCAAAATTAATTTTTGGCTTTGGGACAATTCGCAAACACCTTGTTGGTTTAATTTGCGCCCTTGTGGGGAAAGATAAATTACTTTTGTATCGTTACCAGCAACAGCCTTTGCCGCATGAATTGCATCCTTAAGTGGTTGCACCATCATTAACATGCCAGGACCACCGCCATAAGGTCTGTCATCAACAGTCTTATGCTTATCATACGCAAAATCGCGCGGGTTCCAATATTCTACTGTTAACAGCCCATTTTTAACGGCTCGACCAGTTACACCATAACAGGTAATAGCTTGAAACATTTCGGGAAAAAGGCTAATTACGCCAATCCACATAGTCTTACCTTACCAATTAAAAAGCAGGATCCCAATCGACCACAATCATTTTTGTTACTAAATCAACTTGTTTTATAAATTGATCATCAACAAAAGGAATTAAACGTTCTGTTGTACCAAATGCATCTTTTAGATTTGCTTTTACCACCAACACATCATTAGAGCCAGTTTCCATTAAATCAGTAACCTGACCTAAATCGTAACCGTTAACTGTTTTCACTCGACAGCCAATGAGATCTTTCCAATAAAAATCACCATTATTAAGCGCTGGTAATTTTTCTGCATCAACAAACACTTCAATATTAGTTAATGCATTAGCTTGATCACGATCATCAATACCTTTGAGTTTCACAATCATATCATGATTATGTGGTTTGAAGCTTTCTACAATGACTTCTTGCCATTGTCCAGCTCGCTGGATATACCAAGGAGTGTAATCAAAAATGCTATCTGGCAATTCTGTAAACGAAAAAATTCTGAGCCATCCGCGAATGCCGTAGCTTGAACCAAGTTTACCAACAACAATAAGATTCTCAGTATTCATCATTACAGTGACTATTAATTACTAAATTAAGCAGCTTTTTGTGCTTGTTTAATCAGTGCATTCACACGATCAGAAACAGTTGCACCTAAACCAACCCAATGATTTACGCGATCAAGATCTAAACGTAATTCTTCTGCTTTACCTTGTGCAATTGGATTAAAAAAGCCAACGCGCTCAATAAAACGACCATCACGTGGGTTACGGCTATCAGTGACAACTACTTGATAAAAAGGGCGCTTTTTAGAGCCACCACGAGCTAAACGAATAGTTACCATAACATCCTCTTAAATTAAAAAAATAATCTTTTTTCTGTCCAACATGGACAAAATCAAAGCCCCAGAATTATACCCTTTCTAGCAAAAAGTGCAATGACTCTTTATTGACGGTGGGTGGGGGAATATGCAAGACTAAAGCAAAATGAGAAAAGAGTAGATAAAATAATACTAATTACCATTCATTTACATTAAGCCAAAATTAGTAATTATTACAAAAAAGTATACTTTTTTTAGGGGCTATTTACACGCATTTATCATCTGTCGCCACTATTTTTTATGAAATAAAGCGCGTTTTAAAACATCAAAAAAACCAAGTGAACGAACCATCTTCTGCCCGTCAACATAACCACGGATCGCTCTTAGCACTTTTTTAGGCTCTTTAGATGCAAAGGTAAAAGTACCATTTTTCTTCGTTTCAACTGAATAGCGTGGTATCCATTTTCCACCAAATAGCACAGATGCGACGACATAATCAACCTCATCCCAAGGGATTTGGATATATTTACGTGGGTCATGTTGATGATAGAATTCAAAAGCTTTGTCACCAACTATTATATTGCCATATTCGGTAAATCCAGTAAAAGAAGTGGCTTTAATCGTTAAGTCTATTTTAGTATTTAAGGACTGAACCATTTTTTGATATCCATTTTTCGCACACTAATAAGGCCATCCTTTTTACCACTTAAGGTGATAAAAAGGATATTTAATAAAAAATATAATTTTATTCTAACGATTTATATTTTTCTTGAATATTTTAGCAAATTTATATACTTATAAAAGGCCAATGACATGACCAATAATACCCACTATAAATAAGCCCATAATGATGATAATTGGCGATATTTTTTTACGTAATAACCACATACAAAAGAAGGTCAACAGTAAAGGAACTAATCCCGGTATCAACTGATCTAAGTTATTTTGTAAAGTAGTAATCTTTTCTTGAGTTAGCGATAATCCGCTTTGCATTTGAAGTAACGCTTTTTGAATACCTTCTGCACCGATTGGTAATGTATTCCAATCAATAAATGCACCCTTGTCTAGTTTGACGATAGATACAATTGGTTGGAATTTTATTGATACCCATCGTTGCACTAATGCAGCAAGCACAAACATGCCTAAAATAGATGCGCCTTTAGTAATTTTTTGTAGTAACCCGCCTGATAAATTATCGGTAATTTTCGAACCCGTTCTATAACCAAATTCTTGGGTATACCACATAAAGCTCCAACGAATAATATTCCAGAGTAAAAAGAATAAAATAGGTCCCATGATATTACCGCTTAGCGCAAGCGAGGCACCAAGCGCACCTAGCATTGGCCTTACGGTAAACCAAAATACAGGATCACCTACGCCGGCTAATGGTCCCATCATACCCACTTTAACCCCTTGAATTGCTACATCATCAACCGCTGCACCATTGGCTCTTTCTTCTTCAAGAGCAAGCGTTACTCCAAGAACTGGAGAAGCTAAATAAGGGTGTGTATTAAAAAACTCCAAGTGCCGTTTAAGTGCTGCAGCACGATCTTCTTTAGTTGAATATAATTTTTTTATAGCGGGGATCATGGAATACACCCAACCACCATTTTGCATCCGTTCGTAATTCCAAGATCCTTGGAGAAAAGTTGAACGCCAAGCAACGGCTAAACGATCTTTCTTGCTTAATTGAATTCTATTTGTCATATTTTTCTCCAGTGCCTAGTAATCATTTAAAATATCATCAAGTGGATCACCTTTGCTACCACCATTTGATGAATTGCCTCGTTCTGAAAGATTAAGATAAATCAATGCTAATGCGAAGCCTAAGGCACCCAGTGCGATTAGTGTTAATTGCGATATCGCAGCAACGACAAATCCGATAATAAAAAATGGCCATACTTCACGATTAGCCATCATATTAATCACCATCGCATAGCCGACAGCAACAACCATACCACCACCAATGGCCATACCCGTTGTTAACCATTCAGGCATTGCATTTAATGTTGCTTTAACCGTTTCTGCTGGGATGAATAATAAAGCCGCAGCCGGTATAGCGATACGTAAACCTTGTAAACAGATACCTAAAATTTGTAACCATTCAATTTTTCGAATATTGCCTTCAGTTGCTGCAGCATCCATCATATGCACTAAATTTGCAACTGAATCAGAAACAACAATAATACGGTTAGGATTGGTTGATTTTGTCCATGCTGTTGCAACTTGCCCATGTAATAGGCGCGAATCAACCCGAGCTAAAACGATTTTCATTTTACCCTCACCAATTACTGTTCCTTCAGGAATCGTATTTGCAGTCTTCGCATTGGTAGCGGTTTGCTCTTGTATTTTGACAGTTGTTCGAACGCCTTCTTTACTTGGTTCAATAATTGCGGTAGCGATTTCTTTGGCTGTTTCCATTGAAAAACGGGAAGAATAGGCTTCAATTAACATTGGTAAGTTTAAACCCGCCACAATAGTCCAATTATCATGTTCTCCACATAAATTGTTGGCTTGATTAAATGGCGTTCCACCCCATAAATCTACTAAAAACAGCACTTCACTTTGATTATCAAATGTTGCTATTGCTTCAAGCATCCTTTCTTTTAAACTTTCAGGACTATCACTTGGGTGCAAGGTAACGGCTTTAACATTATCTTGCTCACCAAATATCATCGATCCTGATTGTAAAATACCTTCTGCAAACTCACCATGAGTTGCTAGGATAATTCCAACCATAAATTTTCCTCCAAATTTTATATTAATGACATAATATAAAAGTCTATATAATGAAAATATTGGGTTAGTTTACACCACAAAATAATTTAAGACATATGTGCTCATCACATTTTGAGAGAAAACTTTAATTTCTTACTGTTCATCAATGCAAGGTTAGGTTGTTTGTAGGGCTTGGCGAATAAAACCATGGGCTTGGGTTAGTTTTTTCTTCGCTTGCTCTGCATTTAACCCCGAAAGAATCATCAAAATAGCGGTTTTACAATGCCTGTTACTCTCGGTTAATGTGACAATGGCTTTTTCTCGACTGCAATCGGTGGCTTGCATAACAATGGATATTTGTCGTTCAATAAGTTTGGCATTAGTTGCCTCAACATCAACCATTAAGTTTCCATAAACTTTACCTTGTTTTATCATGCTTGCTGTTGTTAACATGTTGAGAACTAATTTTTGTGCCGTACCAGCCTTCATTCTTGATGAGCCAGTAATTACTTCTGCACCAACAATTGGTGTAATGGCGATATCGGCTAAATTAATCATTGGGGATTTTGGATTACAACATAAACCAATCACTGTTGAGCCGATTAATTTAGCATATTGCATACCACCTATTACATAAGGTGTGCGCCCACTAGCAGCAATGCCAACTAAAATGTCGTTTGAATTAAAATTAATTTTTTTAAGATCATTAGTTGCCAACTCAGGGTTATCTTCAGCATTTTCAACTGCCTTAAGAATAGCCGGCTGACCACCAGCGATTAATCCAATGACTTGTTCTGGCGATGTGCCGTATGTCGGTGGGCATTCACTTGCATCTAAAATGCCTAATCGTCCTGAAGTGCCAGCACCGATATAAATTAATCGGCCTTGATTTAAAAAAGCTTGACTAATTGCATCAACAGCTAAGCTAATATTGGCGAGTTCTTTTTCAACTGCTAGTGCTACTTGCTTATCTTCATTATTTATAATTTTAAGTATTTCAAGCGTTGAACAGCTATCAATATTTTCACTGTTTGGATTGCGACTTTCGGTTACCATTCCTAAAAGATTAATTTGTTGCATGCTTTCTTAACCTTAACCATAACAAAAATATTACGATAGCAAATAAGCTACCAAAGCCAACACCTATAGCAATAACGGACAAATTCAGCGCAACTGCTAATGTATAACCCCCTAACATGACCATCATTGAGGTATACTCAATTAAATTCTGCACAGAAATTACACTGCCAGCTCCCACTAATCCTTTACCTATTTTCTGAATAAAAGCGTTTAATGGTACTAAAAACAGGCCGCCTAGCGCGCCAATGGCAATAAGCAAAATATAAGATGAAATTATATTACTTTGTAATGTAAAAGCGATTACAGCAATTCCCATCATGATACCCGCAGGGATGCAACGTAACGTGTTGTTAATTGATATAAATGTACTTGCTAATCCTGCACCAATAACAATGCCGATAGCAACAATCGCATTGAGATTTGTTGGTGTTGCATTATCATGAATATTTAAAACAGCAGGAACCCAACTAATCAACAAAAACCGTAAAGTAACACCCGCTCCCCAAAACAGACTAGTGCCTAATAATGTCAATGAAAGAAGTTTATTCGTAAAGATGATTTTAACTGTGTTAGCAAAATCCTTTACCATACTATTGGGTTTCCATGAAGTATTTTGTCGTGCGACAGGTAATTTAGGAATAAAAAAGTTAGCAATAACCGCAAGCCCATATAGTAGTACGCAAATAAGTAAAGATGCGCTTACATTAAGATCGGCAATATGTCCACCAGCTAGTGAACCTAGTAAAATGGCGGCAATGGTTGATGCTTCAATTAACCCATTTGCTTTAATCAAATTATCGCCCGAGGTAAGCTCGCCTAAAATTCCATATTTAGCTGGAGAGTATGCGGCAGCACCAATACCAACTAAAAAATAGCCGACAAAGGGGCTGATGTTTAAGCAAATACAAGCGGTACCGAGTAATTTTATGCTATTTGAAATCATCATGGCCTTGCCTTTTGGTATGCTGTCAGCAAATTGCCCAACAAACGGCGAAAGGATGATAAACGGTACCACAAAACTAATTTGTAATACCGATTGGCTCCATTCTGGGTAGTGCAACTTTTTAATAAAAGCAAGAATAGCAAAAAAAATTGCATTATCAGCAAATGCTGAAAAAAATTGTGCCAGCATGGTAGCAACCATGCCTTTATTTAATAGTGAATGTTGTTTCATGTAACACCCTTTAGCTTATTCTTCAGCCATCTTTCGTAAGGCAATAAAATCAATTTTACCTGTACCTAGTAGGGGTAACTCTTTAACCACACGAATATCACGAGGAATAGCTAATGCTGGTATACCAAGTTCTTGAGCTGCTTGATTAAGTAGCTCTCGATCTAATTTTGTCGAGGTAGTAAATAGAACTATCGCTTCACCTTTGGCAACATCTGCTTTCACTGTCGCACCGTGCATTGCATCAGGGTCAATTTTTTTTGCTAAAGTCTCAACACTTTCTAGTGAAACCATTTCGCCCGCAATTTTGGCAAACCGTTTTAAGCGTCCTTTAATTTTGATAAATCCATCATTATCGATAGCAACAATATCACCAGTATCATACCAACCTTTTTTAGACTCCCCATGTTCATCGACTGCAATTGGCTCTTCAAGTACACCAGGGTTTTCAACTCGTAAATAGCCTTTCATCACATTAGGGCCTTTAACTTGCAATTTACCGCCATCACTAATGCCTGGAACGTGAATTAATCTTGAGCTCATACCCGGCAATAAGCGCCCGACGGTACCTGTTTTAAATGCCATTGGTACATTCAGCGATACAACTGGTGCGCATTCAGTAACGCCATAGCCCTCTAAAATACGGATTCCATATTTATCTTTCCACTGTTCTCGTACTGCGTCTGATAATTTTTCTGCTCCAGCAACAACATAACGTAAACGCATAAAATCATATGGGTGAGCGTAACGAGCATAGTTTGCTAAGAACGTTGGTGTGCCAAATAAAACGGTACAATTCTGGTCATAAATAATTTCAGGCACCATACGATAATGTAATGGATTTGGATATAAAAATGTACGGCTACCAGAAAACAACGGTAGAAATAACCCAGCAGTAATACCAAAAGCATGGAATAGAGGTAGTGCAGACATAAAACGATCAGCAGGCGTTGGATCAATAACTGTTCGGATTTGTTCAACATTAGCAAGCAAGCTAGCATGGCTATGAACAACACCTTTAGGATTACCTTCTGATCCAGATGTAAACAATACTAGGGCTTCATCATCACTAGTTTGAGAATGTTTAACTAAGCGTGGGATATAGTGATGAACTAAAACATAAAGTTTGTCTTTAAGGGTTAAAGTTTGGCGTAAATCTTCAAGGAAGCACCATTTAACACCTTTTATTTCATCAAGGAGATAATCAAGTTTTCCTTTGCGAATAAATTTGCGTGAAGTAATGATAGTTTTGATTTCGGCCGCAGTAATTGCACAAATTAACCCTTTGGTGCCAGCGGTATAATTGAGCATTGCTGGAATTCGATTTTTAACCGATAAGCCAAAAATTGTTGCAACAGTAATAGTTGCGTTAGGTAATAAAACGCCAACACGTTCTTTTTTCTGGGTAATTTTAGTAATAATGCAGCTAATACCTATGATTTGTTTTAACAAATTACGATAAGATGCTTCGTGAGTTGTGGGGTCTTGCACCATACGTGATTTAATACCATAACGAACTTGAGCCTCAAGTAGCGCTTCAAATAACGTTAATTTTGGGCGACTTGCCATACGGGCATTCATCATGATTTGATGAAGTTTCTCTCCTGCAATATAACGTTTTTCGCTAGCCTTCGGTGCATCAGGCATAGCAATAGAAGTTGGTTCAAGTACATGAATCGTTATTTTAGGAAATAAACGGCGCTTAAATAGCCCTTTTAAACGGCTGGTTAGTGTAAATTCAGCTCCTTCAATCCAGACAGGCACTATCGTTGCTTGAGAACGAGCTGCAACAAAAGCAGCACCATCATAAATTTTCATTAATGACCCAGTGACAGTAATTCTTCCTTCGGGAAAGATAACTATCGGGCGACCTTTTTCAACTTGGCGTACTAATCGCTTGATTGCCATTGGGTTAAGTGGATCCATTGGCACAAAATCAACGTAACGCTTTGCATAGCGGACTAACCAGTGATTTATATAACCTGCATAAATAGCAAAGACGGGTCTTATTGGTAAAAACACACCAATTAAAATACCATCAAGAAAAGATACATGGTTAGGTGTAATAAGAAGCTTGTTTTGTTTTAAATTGTCAAGATTACCATGAATTTTGACGTGGAATAAAGTCTTTAAGAAAAATTTTAATATTTTAAATAACATCGTATTTCTCTATTAGCGTGCCAAATTGCACTGTGTAATAATAGTTAAAATACATAAAATATACAAGAGATGTAATTATTCTTAGTTTTTATTATATAAATCATTTTGTTAGAAAGTAATTGGAATGATTGACTTGAAAGTTAGATAATAGATACTAAACATAGAATAAATCTGGGAAAACCAGTAAGGAATAAAAATGCTGATTTTAACAGCCAAAGATATTGAAAAATTTTATACCATGAAAGATGCTGTAGCTGCTGATAAACAAGCCTTAAAAATCTACACTGAAGGAAATAGTGATGTACCACTGCGAATCAATTTTGATATGCAAAAAGGTCAATGTTTATTTATGCCTGCTCATATTAAGGATCAAGATATTGTAGGAATTAAGATTGTCTCGGTATTTCCTGATAATTCAAAGCTAGGCAAACCATCAGTACCTGCTCAAGTATTAATGCTAGATCCAAAAACTGGTGAAGTTTGTGCCTTGTTAGACGGTACTTTTGTTACTCAGCTTCGAACAGGTGCTGTTCAAGGTGCGGCAACGGACTTGTTGGCTCGTAAAGATGCTCGTCGTGCAGTATTGATCGGTACAGGTGGCCAAGCGATATCTCAATTAGAAGCAATGTTAACGGTTCGTCCGCTTACAGATGTGGCTATTTTTGATATTGATATACAAAAAGCTAAGCGGTTTACTGATGAGGTAAAATGTCGTTTTTCTCATTATTCTACTCATTTTTATTTTTCACAGGATTTGGATGAAGACATTAGCCAAGCTGATATTATTACTTCTATTACTACATCAAAAGTGGTGACATTTAATGGTGATAAAGTAAAGCCTGGTACGCATATAAATGGTGTCGGTGCTTATACTCCACAAATGCATGAAATCCCTCAAAGTATTGTTGAAAAGGCCGATATTCGTGTGCTTGATACTAAAGAGGGGGTATTTGCAGAGGCTGGCGATATTATTGATCCAATTAAACAAAATCTGGTATCAGAAGATGATTTTCTAGAGTTGGGGGATTTAGTCATCGATCCGACACAATGCCGACAAAATGAGGAACAAATTACGCTATTTAAAACAGTTGGAACGGCTGTACTAGATGTGTATATTGGTTATGATATCTATCTCAAAGCAAAAGAAAAAGGAATAGGTCTGGATTTATAGTAATTGATTTTTGGGCTGGAATGCGATTTTTTTATCAAAAAGTTTTTTAGGTAGATGTGTGTTTAAGTATAAAACTAGCTTTTTAGCTCTTCTTTTTGTGAACGTCCAAGTAATGTCATAGCTGCTTGTTTTGGATCTTTATGCTGATAAAGGACTTGGTAAATTTGTTCAGTAATTGGCATATCTATATGATATTTTTGGGCTAGCAACCAGACTTCTTTTGTATTTTTGCATCCTTCAACAACTTGGGCAATGGCATTTTGAGCTTCTTCAATAGACTTATTTTGTCCTAATAATATGCCAAAACGACGATTACGAGATTGATTATCTGTACAGGTTAAAACCAGATCCCCAAGTCCAGCCATTCCCATAAAGGTTGCAGGATCTGCGCCTAATGCTGCACCTAATCGCATCATTTCAGCAAGCCCACGCGTAATTAATGCGGTTCTTGCATTAGCACCGAAACCAAGTCCATCTGATAATCCAGCGCCAATGGCAATCACATTTTTTATTGCCCCCCCAAGCTGTACACCAACAAAATCTTTGCTGCTATAAACGCGGAAGCTTTTACTGCAATGGAATAATGTTTGCAATTGATTTAAAAAATGTTCATCTGTTGATGCAACCGTTACCGCAGTTGGTAATCCAGATGCGACCTCTTTAGCAAATGTTGGTCCTGAAATCACGGCTAATGGAACTTTATCACCCAAAATTTCTTTTGCTACATCTTGTAGTAATCGACCTGTATCTACTTCCAACCCTTTTGTTGCCCAGACAATTTTAGTATCTTGGCGTAAAAATGGTTTAATTTGAGTTAGAATACTTGCAAAAGCGTGGCTAGGTACCACAATAAGTAAAATTGGAGCGGCTGAAACCGCTGTTTTTAAATCACTTTCGATTTGTAACAGATCAGGAAATGGGATATCTGGTAAAAATTGTCTATTTTGCCTTTCATGCTGCAAAATGGTCATTTTATCTGGGTTATGACCCCATAATAAAGTTGAATGCCCATTTCGTGCCAGTAAAATAGCTAAAGAGGTTCCATAAGAGCCTGAGCCAATTACTGTTATTGCAGCAGTTTTTTTCATAATAACTCAATAAACTTATTGTTAATTGTCTGAAACACAATAATTATTGCAATGTTTCAGTTGGTTCAGCTTGTTGTTGAAGATAATTAATGAATAATGCCTCAAAATTTACTGGCTCTAAATTTACTTGAGGAAACGTGCCTTTATTAACTAAGCTTGACACAACTTCTCGAGCATAAGGGAACAAAATATTTGGGCAATAAGCACCAACACAATGTTGAATTTGACCTTCGTCGAATCCAATAAGTGAAAAAATACCTGCTTGAGTCACTTCACAAATATACACCACTTCCTCTTGTTGCTTTACAGTCACAGTAACGCGTAACGCAATTTCGTACACATTTTCACTTAAAACTTGTGACGATGAGTTTAATTCTATATTTAAGTCTGGTTGCCACTGTTTTGTAAAAATTTCAGGAACATTATTGGTTTCAAATGAAACATCTTTAGTATAAATACGTTGAATTGCAAACTGTGTTTCGGGTTGTTGCGTATTGTTTTGTTCTGTCATGATAAAACCTTATTTTTAAATTATATTATTTTCTAACGAGTGGTAAATTTTCGCCATTCCATCCGGCAATACCGTCTTTTAATGTAAAGACATTTAAGAAACCTTGTTTGACCAGTATTTCACCTATACCTGTTGATGATAAACCATTTTCATCAACCAAAATAACAATGCTTTCTTTAAATTTTTCAATTATTTTTGTACTCGCATTTTTAATATCGATAGGCAAAACATTATGAGATTCGGTGATATGCCCTTTTTTAAAGCTATCGGTAGAGCGAATATCAATGATAACAGCATTTTGCTTATTAATCATATGGATTGCTTGAGCATTATTAATAATTTTAACCTTAGATAGTTTACTTTTAATGGTTAGCACAATAATTGCAATAAACAGTACAATCCAACCTAAAGAAAGTAAAAGATGATTTTTTACAAAAGGTAGTATTTCGAGTGTTATAAAGTCCATATTTGTATGATTACCTAGTCATTTCAATATAAGGTGAGATTATAACGATATTATGCACTGAAATACAGCACCAATAAGAAAATCTTGCTATTTTATAAATTATATTTATTTAATTTTAAGGAATTGACTAATGAAATTGAAACGACTTATCTTTTTGGTGTGTGTCTTATTTTCCATTATTCCTCAGGTATTTGCTGATGATTATTATGAATCTAATAAATTTGATACTCAAACTATTGAAGCAGAATCTTTATTAGCTAATTATTATTTAGAAAATGGTAATTATCATCAAGCTTATGCTGAATATGCTAAATTGATGAAAAGAGATCTTAGTTTTACAAAAAGATTTTACATACAGAATACTCTTGCTTGGTTAATAATAAATGGATATGGCACTAAGCAAGATGTATTTAAGGCAATTGATCTTTATTATGATTCTTATCGTGATTTTAATCGATTTAATCATGATTTGATGATTAGTGAGGTAAATGCAGTACAATATATGAATCAGCAAGAAAAATTGTGGAATTTAATGTTTGTTGATATTGTTTCAAATAGTCATTATGTTTCAGCAAAGCAAAAGTCAGACTTATTTGCCATTTTATTTCCTAATAATCCACATGCATTAACTCAATTTAATAAACAAATTTCTGAGTTAAAGAGAACAAAACTTCGTAACGTAAAAATCAAACATTCAGAATATTTCCCACACTATTACTATGATCCTGATTTGACTTGTCGTGATTTTTTGCGTGAATTTGATGCAGATGCGCCTGATTTCTTCAAATATAATGATTGTATACAAAATGATGAAGGGCAAGGAAAACCTCTTGAAGTTATTTATAAAATTGAAGGTAAATATGCAAAACAAGCACATCAGTATTTAGCTAACACCATGGGAATAGGTGAACTTAAATTAATTTGCTGTTATTTGGGCACGGATGTTTATCCTTCTACATCTTTTGTAAATCCTAAAGATCATATGCTGTATAACGTGGTATTTAGTTCAGAAACGATTAAGTATGACTGGAATAAAATAACTTTTTATTTGAGCGTTGAAGCACTGCGAGAAGATATATAGGATATAAAAATTGATTTTAATTTTTTATACGACCATTTTTGTGCATTATTTTGGTGCTAATTGCATTGTTTTGATGCAACTGTAATATTTATGTTACTATAGCTACTTATAAAGCCACTAAAAATAGAGTTAAAAAATTGGCATTAAATTTGCATTCACTATAGCAACTTGGTAAGAATACCTTAAAAACTGAATAATTATTATTTGTCCTCAATGGAGAAGATACATGTCTACACAAAAAGTTTTATCACTAATTAAACAAAATGATGTTAAATTTGTTGATTTACGTTTTACCGATACTAAAGGTAAAGAACAACACGTTACTATTCCTGTTAGCCAAATTGACGCTGATTTCTTTGAAGATGGTAAAATGTTTGATGGCTCATCAATTGCTGGTTGGAAAGGGATTAATGAATCAGATATGGTATTAATGCCTGATGCTTCAACGGCCGTTATCGATCCTTTTTTCGAAGATGTGACATTAAATCTCCGTTGTGATGTTTTAGAACCAGCGACGCTACAAGGCTATGATCGCGATCCACGTTCAATCGCTAAACGTGCGGAAGATTATCTAAAATCATCAGGTATTGCCGATACTGTTATTTTTGGGCCTGAACCAGAATTTTTCTTATTTGATGATATTCGTTTTGGCTCGCCAATGTCAGGAAGTTTTGTGCATATTGATGATATTGAAGCGGCGTGGAACTCAGGTACTAAATATGATGAAGGTAATAAAGGGCATCGTCCAGGTGTTAAAGGCGGTTATTTTCCACTTCCACCGGTTGATTCATCACAAGATATCCGCTCTGAGATGTGCTTGATTATGGAGCAACTTGGCTTAGTGGTTGAAGCTCACCATCATGAAGTTGCAACAGCAGGTCAAAACGAAATTGCTTGTCGTTTTAACACGTTAACTAAAAAAGCTGATGAAGTACAAATCTATAAATATGTAGTACAAAATGTGGCACACGCTTATGGTAAAACCGCGACATTTATGCCAAAACCGATGTTTGGTGATAATGGATCTGGTATGCACTGTCATCAATCGTTAGCAAAAGATGGAGTCAATTTATTTGCTGGGGATAAGTATGCAGGTCTTTCGGAAATGGCATTATTTTATATTGGCGGTATTATCAAACATGCTAAAGCGATTAATGCATTTACAAATCCCGCAACCAATTCTTATAAACGCCTAGTTCCTGGCTATGAAGCGCCAGTTATGCTTGCTTATTCTGCACGTAACCGTTCCGCATCAATTCGTATTCCTGTTGTTACCAGTCCTAAAGCGCGTCGTATTGAAGTTCGCTTCCCAGATCCAGCAGGTAATCCATACTTATCTTTTGCTGCGCAGTTAATGGCTGGTTTAGATGGCATTATCAATAAAATTCATCCTGGTGATGCAATGGACAAAAATTTATACGATTTACCGCCAGAAGAATCTAAATTAATTCCTCAAGTAGCAGGTTCGCTTGAAGAAGCACTTAATGCATTAGATGCGGATCGTGAATTTTTAACACGAGGGAATGTATTTACTAATGATACTATTGATGCATACATTGATTTAAAACGTCAAGATGTTGATCGTGTACGTATGACTCCTCATCCAGTTGAGTTTGAAATGTATTATAGTTTATAAGGTATTTTAAACGTTAAGCCACCGTACTTGCGGTGGCTTCTAATCAGGACGGGAATCCAACGATGATATTTGATAGTGAACCTGACGCTAATCTTGTTCTTGATTCGATGATTACAAGTATTTTATTACTCGATACAAAACTTAATATTCTCTATGCCAATACGGCTGCACAGCAATTATTAGCTCAAAGTTCTAAAAAAATATTAGGAAGCCACCTGACCGATTTAATTGGTTATTTCTCTTTAGATATTGATTTAATGCTAAGTGCATTAGCTCAAAATCAAGGTTTTACAGACAACGAAGTCAATTTAGTGATTAATAATGAATTACATATTTTATCATTGACAGCTCAACTATTGGGTGGTGCTCGAATTTTAATTGAAATGGCTCCGTTAAATAACCACAAACGCCTTAGCCAAGAACAGTTGCAACAAGCCCAGCAGAGTGCTGCTCGTGAATTAGTTCGAGGCCTTGCTCATGAAATCAAAAACCCACTAGGTGGACTTCGAGGTGCAGCTCAATTATTATCACGAGAGCTACCCAAAAATGAATTGCAAGATTATACAAAAGTTATTATTGAACAAGCTGATAGATTAAAAAAGCTTGTAGACAGATTATTAGGCCCACAACAACGATTGCAACAAAAAGAACAAAATATCCATCAAGCAATAGAACGTATTTATGCTTTACTCTGTTTGGAAAAACCGATCAATATTGAAATTCTGCGTGATTATGATCCAAGCTTACCTGATTTAATTCATGATTCGGAGCAGATCGAGCAGGTGATTTTGAATATTGTTCGTAATGCTTTACAAGCTATTGGTTCTAAAGTTGGCAAAATTATCATTAGGACACGAACAGCTTTTCAGGTTACCTTACATGGTCAGCGCTATCGGCTTTGTGCTCGTATTGATATTGAAGATAACGGACCAGGAGTTCCTATTCATATCCAAGATACCTTATTTTATCCTATGGTGAGCGGCTATGAAGGTGGGACAGGCATTGGTCTTTCTATTGCGCATAATATTGTTGATCAACATCATGGTAAAATTGAATTTAATAGTTGGCCGGGGCATACAGAATTTTCTATCTATTTGCCAATTAGGCAGTGAGGTAAATTAAAATGAATGTTTGGATTGTCGACGATGATAGTTCTATTCGCTGGGTATTAGAAAAAGCATTAACGAATGCAAATTTCAATTGTGTTAGCTTTGCTAGTGGCCAAGAAGTTATTGAGGCATTAGATACACATGTGCAAAAACCCGCTGTATTAATCTCCGACATTAAAATGCCGGGGCTTGATGGGTTAACATTGCTCCATCATGTAAAAGAGCAAATGCCAAATTTACCTGTTATTATTATGACAGCACATTCTGATCTTGATGCTGCAGTTAATGCTTATCAAAAAGGTGCTTATGATTATATCCCAAAACCTTTTGATGTGGACGAAGCGATTCAGCTGGTTGAGCGGGCTATTTTACAAACTCAGAGCAACAAAACCAGTAATAATACGCCTGCAAAAGCATCAGCAGGTATTATTGGCGAAGCTCCTTCCATGCAAGAAGTGTTTCGTATTATTGGGCGATTATCTAAATCATCGATTAGTGTGTTAATTAATGGTGAGTCAGGAACAGGTAAAGAGTTGGTTGCTAAGGCATTACATACTCATAGTCCCCGTTCTCAATCCCCTTTTATTGCGTTAAATATGGCAGCAATCCCTAAAGATTTAATTGAAGCTGAGCTTTTTGGGCATGAAAAAGGGGCATTTACAGGGGCAACTCAAATTAGGCATGGACGTTTTGAACAAGCTAATGGTGGTACTTTATTTTTAGATGAAATTGGCGATATGCCACTTGATGTTCAAACTAGACTATTAAGGGTGCTTGCAGATGGGCAGTTTTATCGTATTGGTGGTTATTCACCTGTAAAAGTGGACGTTCGAATTATTGCTGCAACCCATCAAAATTTAGAAGCAAGAGTAAGAGAAGGTAAATTTAGAGATGACTTATTCCACCGTTTAAATGTGATTCGCATTTTGCTCCCGCCATTGCGTGATAGAGCGCAAGATATTCCAAAGCTTGCTGATCATTTTTTACATACAACAGCTAAAGAATTAGGTGTAGAAAGTAAAGTATTTAGTCCTGAGGCATTAGGTGTTTTATGTAGGTTTAATTGGCCAGGCAATGTGCGTCAGCTTGAAAATGCTTGTCGTTGGGTGACGGTAATGTCTTCAAATCAAGAGGTTTTAGTTCAAGATTTACCACCAGAGTTATTGCCGTTATCTGCTACCAAAACTATTATTACAAATGAAACGATGGCTTTGTCCGAAAATGACTTTTCTCAGCAAGAAGCAGATTGGAAAGTATTATTAGCACAGTGGGCAAAGCAAGCTTTGATAGAGGGTAAAAATGGCATTTTGACGGAGGCAATAAATGATGTTGAATACATCTTATTAAAAAGTGCACTCAATTTTACCCGTGGCCATAAACAAGATGCGGCTTATCTCTTAGGTTGGGGGCGAAATACATTAACTCGAAAACTTAAAGAGTTATCGAGTGATCCCAATAAAGTTTTCTAACTATTAACATGAATTATGCTATCGAATAAATCGATAGCTTTTTAGCCTATTTATCCATTTCACATTTATTTCACTTGTCTCTAATAATATATTGCTTTGTTAAATATATAAAGTTCATTGAACCCTACCTATTTTTTGGTTACAATCATGATGTAAATGATAATTATTATAATCATTGTTTTATAGTTTTTTATTTAGGCTGATAATTAGGAGTTATAATGTATTCATATATTAAAGTGAAATTTTTAGTTTTACTTACCGCATTACTTGTTTTAGTTGGGTGTGACAATAAAAAAGAACCACAAACACCAGCAAATACGATTACTGTTGAACATGCTCAAGGTAAAACAGATGTTCCTGAAAATCCGAAAAAAGTTGTTGTTTTTAATATTGCAACACTTGACATTATTGATGCTTTGAATATTCCTGTCTCGGCTGTTCCTCAATCTGATGTACATTTACCAGATTTCTTATCTAAATATAGCGATAAAGCCTATACTAATGTTGGAACCTTATTTGAACCAAATTATGAGGTATTAAGCTCAATTCAACCTGATGTTATTATTGCTGGTGGTCGTGCAACTGATGCTTATAAAAAATTGAATGATATTGCTCCAACACTTTCTTTAGATATTGATCCGAAAGACTTTTTAGGTAGTTTAACCCAAAGAACAGAGCAATTAGGCACTATTTTTAATAAACAAAACGAAGCTAAAAAACTTATTAATGATTTTAATCAAAAAATTGAACAGCTAAAACCAAAGACAAGCGCCGCAGGTAGTGCATTAGTGATTATGGTTAATGGTGGTAAAATGTCGGCTTATGGTCCAAAATCTCGTTTTGGTTTTGTGTTTGATCTACTTGGTTTTCAACCTGCAACCACCTTCCAAGAAGCTGGTCGTCATGGTAATGCGGTGACCTCTGAATTTATCTTAAGTGTTAATCCGCAGTGGTTGTTTGTGTTAGATAGAGATAGTGCAATTGGTAATAAAGAAGCACAATCTGCACAGCAAGTACTAAACAACGACTTAATTCAAAAAACAGCAGCATGGCAAAATAAACAAATTATCTATTTAGATTCAACTTCAATGTATATTGCAGGCGGTATTCAAACTTATAGCCGTTTGATAGATCAAATTCGTGAAGCTTTACAAAAAACATCAACGAATTGATGTAAAACATGATTAAGTCCTTTTATATTATTGCAGGCATTTTCATTTTATTGATAATGACTGCAATAAGTTTATTTATTGGCGCTGGGCATGTGACGCTATTGGAACTATGGTCTGATAGTAACATGCGCGAGATTTTTTTTGTCAGCCGCGTGCCAAGAACTGTCGCTTTATTATTAGCGGGAAGCGCGATGAGTGTTGCAGGTTTAATTATGCAACTGTTAACACAAAATCGATTTGTTGAACCATCTTTGGTGGGTACAACGCAATCAGCTAGCCTTGGTTTATTAGTTATGATGGTTTTAGCGCCTGGCGCAAGTGTTATGGCTAAAATGGTCGTTGCTAGTTTGTTTGCTATGATTGGTACAATGATTTTCATGGCAATTTCTCGAAAAATAATTTTTAAATCAGCTTTAATGGTTCCCCTGATTGGTATCATGTTAGGGGCGGTTATTAGTGCAATTACTACGTTTTTTGCCATGTATTTTGATTTATTACAATCACTTGGTGGTTGGGAATCGGGTGATTTTTCAGGGATTTTGCAAGGTCGTTATGAATTATTATGGCTAGTTGGTGGATTGACGTTACTCGCATGTTGGAGCGCAGATCAATTTACGGTAGCAGGATTGGGGCGTGATTTTTCGATCAATGTAGGGCTTAATTATCGTCGTGTTATGCTGATTGGGCTTATTGTTATTGCATTAATTGGTGGTATTGTCGTTGTCGTAGTGGGTGTTTTACCATTTTTAGGATTGATTGTGCCAAATATTGTTAGTTTATTATTGGGTGACAATGTTCGTAAAACTATTCCGTGGATCTGCTTGTTTGGTAGTGGTTTAGTTTTAATGTGTGATATTATTGGGCGTGTTATTCGCTATCCATTTGAGATCCCTGTTAGTGTGATTCTTGGCGTAATTGGCGCTATTATTTTTTTAATATTATTGAGTCGAAAACGCCATGTTAGTTAGCCAAAAACGTCATAAGTTGTGTCAAAAAAGAGTTTTTCTGTTGTTTATTATTGCACTAATTAGCGTAACTTGTTTTATGACCTTTGGTCTTAAAGGTAATATTAGCTATATTTTGAAGCATCGTTCATGGATTGTGCTCACTATGATAGTAGTTGCTTTTTCGGCAGCAACATCAACATTACTTTTTCAAACCGTTACCAACAATCGAATATTAACCCCATCTATTATGGGATTTGAATCGCTTTTTGTATTAATTCAAACCATTGTCATCTTTTTTATTGATTCACAAGCTATTCCCTATATTGGTATTATTGGAAAATTTGTATTTGAATCACTTTTATTAATCTTATTTTCTCTATTTTTGTATCGAGGTTTGTTTACTAAACTCAAGCAAAATTTACATTTAGTATTATTAATTGGTATCATTTTAGGCACATTATTCCGTAGTTTTTCTAATCTATTGCAGCGACTAATGACACCAACTGAATTTGCTGTGTTACAAAGTCGTATTTTTGCGACATTTACACGTGCAGAACCAGTATTGATCATCTTTTCATTAGTGATTGCCTCAATTATTGGTGTCGTTTTATGGCGAATGCGATTTAAATTTGATGTGCTTGCGCTGGGACGCGATAATGCAATAAATCTAGGGATTAATTACCATAGAAGTATCACGATTGTTTTATTGCTTGTCTCGGTTTTGGTATCGATATCAACGGCTTTAGTGGGTCCATTTACTTTCTTAGGTCTTTTAATTGCTAATTTAGCTTATAGTGTTAGTGGCTCTAGCCAGCATCGTTTTTTACTTCCTACCGCTTTTTTATTAGGCGTTATTTTTCTAGTTGGTGGACAAATGTTTTTAGAGCGAGTGTTAAATATGGTTGGAGCATTATCTATTGTCATTGAATTTATTGGTGGTTCTTTGTTTATCTTCTTATTATTGAAAAAGGTTCAAAAGTGATAAAAATTGAGAATGTTTGTAAAAATTATCAAACAATACCTGTATTGCAAAATGTTAATGCGACAATTACACAAGGTGGCATTACTGCTATCATTGGTCCAAATGGGGCAGGTAAGTCAACGTTACTATCAATTATAAGTCGACTTTTATTAGCCGATGAAGGGCAAGTTAAAATTCAAAATATGGATGTAGTTAATACACCAAGTGATAAGCTTGCTACCTATTTATCTGTATTAAGACAGGAAAACCGTTTTACCAGTAGATTAACTGTTTTTGAGTTAGTCGGGTTTGGGCGCTACCCTTATACCAAAGGGCGCTTAAATGCTGATGATTATAACCATATTCATCGTGCACTTGATTTTTTAGATCTTACTGAATATAAAGAGCGCTTTTTAGATGAATTATCTGGCGGACAACGGCAACGTGCTTATGTTGCCATGGTACTTTGCCAAGATACTGAATATGTATTACTTGATGAACCACTCAATAATCTCGATATGAAACACGCTGTTACTATGATGAAACAATTGCGCCGTGCTGCTGATGAACTGGGTAAAACCATTGTGATTGTTATTCATGATATCAACTTTGCATCTGTATATTCAGATTACATTTTAGCCATGAAAAATGGCGAGCTAATATACCAAGGCAGCCCACAACAAATTATGAATTCGACTATTTTAGAAGATATATTTGATACGCCCGTCAAAATTGAAAATGTTCATGATCAAAATATTGCTATTTATTACTAATGATTAATGAACTTATCATTTTTGGTAAGATCTAACTAAATCCTATTTTTTGATTAGTCATTTTTATCTTTAGGCTTTTTGTATAAAACGTAAAATACAGCTAACTTGTTGAGTAGTCATTAGAATCAGTATTTACAAATTATTTTGATTCAGGTTAAATAACTAACTATATTTAGTTGGGATTGTGTTATGAAATTAGAACAAATCGCTCTCTTGGCTGGTGTCTCAACAACAACAGCGAGTTATGTGATCAATGGAAAAGCCAAAAAGTACCGCGTGAGTGACAAAACAGTTGAAAAAGTCATGTCGGTGGTAAAAGCGCATAATTACCAACCTAATGCTGTAGCAGCAGGGCTTAGAGCTGGTAAAACACGTACTATCGGTTTTATTATTCCTGATTTAGAAAACAATAGTTACACCCGCATTGCCAATTATTTAGAACAACTAGTAAGAAAAGAGGGATATCAATTATTACTCGCGTGTTCTGAAGACAATCCACAAATCGAAAAAGAGTGCGTCAAACATCTTCAGCAACGCAGGGTAGATGCTTTGATTATTTCATCATCATTCGTTTCTGCTCAGGATTATATTTTTTATGATGACTGGCAAAACGAAAAGATTCCATTATTCGCACTCGATAGAATATTATCCATATCTAAATTTAGAAATATTGTAGGTGCCGATAAACAAGATTCTAAATTACTGGCTCAAGCATTTAATAACTTTGTAGAAGATTCGGTAGTTTATATTGGGGCTTTGCCCAACTTATCGGTTAGTCAACTTCGTTTAGATGGTTTTAAAGATATTCAACTTAATAATTGTAGTCAAATTGATTTTTTATATGCAAATAATTATAGTCGTCAAGATGCTGATTTTGCCTTTAGTCAATGGTTAGAAAACCATGAAATGCCTAATGGCATTTTTACGACTTCTTTTTCTTTATTACAAGGAAGTATTGATGCAATTTTAAGAAAATTTGGACATCTACCCGAAGCTTTAACGATTGCTACCTTTGGTGATAATGAGTTATTAGACTTTTTGCCATGTAAAGTCATATCGCTTTCACAAGATCACAAAGAAGTTGCCAATGTAACAATAAAACTGTTTTTAAACTATCTGCATAACGAGAATTATCAATCAGGTACGACAATAATTCCGAGGCGATTGATCTATCGAGGTAGCTTAAGCCGTTAAGATATTGATAGACACCAAACGCTATATTGGCTCTAAAACAGTTTAAATTTTAAATAAAAAATAAGATCCAGATCACAAATTATTGATCAATAGAAATAATTTATTTGATAATTAATATTAATTTATTCATTATTGCTGAAACGATTCAATAATGTTAATTCAAGGATTTATATTTGCTGAGTCATTTTAGTCGACCCAACATTTTAACCCAGAGGTATTTATTATATGTTTCATTTAGTTAAAGAAAATATTCATTTAAATGAGCAAGCTACAAATAAAACAGAAGCAATAAAGAAAGTTGCATCGGCATTAACCCAAGCAGGATATGTTGAAGATGGTTATGTTGATGGCATGCTTGAACGAGAATCTCAAGCAGCGACATATTTAGGTATCGGTCTTGCTATTCCCCATGGCACAACTAAAACTCGCCATTTGGTGAAAAAAACAGGGGTGCAAGTATTTTGTTTTCCTAATGGTGTTGAATGGGGGGATGATGGTGAAAAGGCCTATCTTGCAATTGGTATTGCAGCAAGTTCTGATGAGCATTTAGAATTACTTCGTCAACTCACTCATGTGCTTGGCGCTGATGGGGTAGAGGAACGAATCAAAAAAATTCAATCGGCCGATGAAGCAATTGCCATTTTAACTGGCAAAACAAGTCCAGAAGAGAGTCAATTTACTGTAAATGAATCTGCATTATTATTGGATATTCCTGCTGATAGTTTATCAACACTACAAGCATTAAATGCATCACGTTTAAAACAGCAAAATGCAGTCAATGCAAGTTTTATTGCTGATGTATTAGATAATAAACCAACTTACCTAGGCGAGGGTGTTTGGTTAAATGATAGCAAAGAAGGTAATTTAAAAAATGCGATGGCGATTAGCCGTACCACGAGTAATCTTAATGAAGATGGTAAGCCTGTTAAGTTACTTATTACAATGTCAGTTGTTGATGATTCTGTTTCTGAAATTATACATCACATTGCCACTTTAGCTTTTAATCAAAAATTAGCGTTACTATTATCAGCAAATACTGATGGGCTTATCAATCTTCTTTTATCTGGTTCTCAAACTGTAGGATCTGATGAATCAGAAATTCAATCAACCTCTCCAAATGAGTCGGCTATTACCGAATCAAATAATGAATCATTAAGTCGTGAATTTATTATTCCTAATGAGAATGGTTTACATACTCGCCCATCATCCGTTTTAGTCAAACTCGTTAAAGAATTTAACAGTAAAGTAACTGTTGCTAATTTAGATGGCAAAGGCGAGCCAGTGAGTGCAACGAGTTTAATGAAAATTGTTGCATTGGGTGCCAAAAAAGGCAGTCGATTAAAATTTACCGCCGTTGGCGATGATGCGGCTCAAGCACTTGATGCTATTGGTAAAGCGATTGAAAGCGGTCTAGGTGAGGGTGTTTAAATGACTTATCGTATTGCAACAATCACCTTAAATCCTGCTTATGATCTTTTAGGTTTTTGCCCAAAAGTGGAGCTTGGTGATGTTAATTTAGTCCAAACCAATGCGTTACTTGCTGCTGGCAAAGGCATCAATGTGGCTAAGGTTTTGTCTGATTTAGACGTTCAACTCACTGTCGGTGGGTTTTTAGGTAAAGAAAATCGTGATGGCTTTAATTTATTATTTAAATCATTAAATGTGGTTGATAAATTCGAAACAATTGCGGGGCGTACACGTATTAATGTTAAATTGACCGAAGAAAGTAGTGAAGTAACAGATCTCAACTTTTCGGGCTTTACTATTAGTGAGCAAGACTGGCAAAGCTTTGTAAAAAATTCTCTTGAATGGTTAAAAGACATTGATATGGTTGCTATTAGCGGTAGCTTACCTGCTGGAGTATCACTTGATAAATTTACAAATTGGATGGAACAAGTTAAAGCGATTTGTCCAAAAATTGTATTCGATAGTAGTCGAGATGCATTGGTCGCAGGATTAAAAGCAAAACCATGGTTAATCAAACCAAATGATAAAGAGCTCGAAATGTGGATAGGTCGTAAATTATCGACATTGGATGATGTAAAAAAGGCTGCTATGGAGTTAGTTAATGGCGGCGTTGACAATGTCATCATTTCGCTTGGAAGTAAAGGTGCATTATGGGTCACTAAAAATGAAGCATGGTTAGCAAAACCACCTAAATGCCAAGTAGTTAGTACTGTGGGTGCTGGCGATTCAATGGTCGCTGGTTTAATGTATGGTTTAATCACTGAGCAATCAATTAAAGACACTTTAGTCTTTGCATCAAGTGTTGCGGCTCTATCGGTTGGACAGGCTGGTGTTGGCATTGCTGAGCGCCAAGCTGTAAATAATATGCTAGAAAAAATTGAAATAATTGCTGCATAAGGAGTATTCATGAATATATATATTATTGAAGGTAGTCATGCAGGTCCAGTTAATGGACGTTTAGCTAAAGCAGAATTAGCTTTAGCGGCAAATGCCTTAAATTTAAACATGGTTGACACTGCTGTATCGGCAGACGTTATTGTTGCTGTCGGTTCGGGAACCATAAGTGATAAATCTGTGGTTGGCAAAAAAGTGTATGTCGTTGAAGACTTAAATCAACTTTTTGCTAATCCAAAACAGATTTTAACTGATGCACAAAGTAAAGCAAGTGTCTATGAACAATCTACTGAGGTGGCACCAACAACAACGCCAAGTCATGGTGTAAAACGTATTGTTGCTGTTACGGCTTGTCCAACAGGTGTTGCTCATACTTTTATGGCGGCAGAAGCCATTGAAGAAGAAGCCAAAAAACGCGGTTGGTGGTGTAAAGTCGAAACTCGTGGTTCGGTTGGTGTCGGCAATGAATTAACACCAGAAGAGGTTGCTTCTGCTGATGTGGTAATTGCTGCTTGTGATATTGATGTTGATTTAAGTAAGTTTACTGGCAAAAAACTATATCGTACTAAAACTGGTCCAGCACTTAAAAAGACCGCCCAAGAATTTGATAAAGCATTTGAAGAAGCAACAGTTTATCAACCGACAACAAGCGCTTCAACAGCTAAATCAAGCAATGAGAAAAAAGGCGTTTATCAACATCTATTAACTGGCGTATCTTATATGTTACCAATGGTAGTTGCAGGTGGTCTAATTATTGCACTTTCATTTGCCTTTGGTTCATTTGAAATGGTCGATGGCGTGCAAAAGTTAATTGGTGAACCACACTTAGCACAAGTTGGAGGGCTTGCTTTCTCACTTATGGTGCCACTGCTTTCGGGGTATATTGCTTATTCCATTGCTGATAGACCCGGGCTTGCTCCAGGGCTTGTCGGTGGATTACTAGCAGTCTCGACCGGTGCAGGATTTTTAGGTGGTATCATTATTGGTTACTTTGCTGGTTACCTTGCACACTCAATTACAAAGTATTTACCATTACCGAACACTTTAGAAGCATTAAAACCAATCTTAATTGTGCCTCTATTTGCAACATTAATTACTGGTCTTGTGATGCTGTATATTGTGGGTACACCAATCTCATGGATAATGAAAATTGTAACGGAATGGTTAAATTCAATGGGTACAGCAAATGCAGTTATTTTAGGGGCAGTTTTAGGTGGTATGATGTGTACTGATATGGGTGGACCAATTAATAAAGTTGCTTATGCATTTGGTACTGGTCTAATTTCCTCTCAAGTTTATGCGCCAATGGCAGCCGTTATGGCAGGCGGTATGGTTCCTCCTTTAGCGATGGGGATAGCAACTCTAATTGCTAGCAAGAAGTTTGCTAAAGCTGAACAAGAAAGTGGTAAGGCGTCTTTGGTATTAGGTTTATGCTTTATATCAGAAGGCGCAATTCCATTTGCTGCGCGCGATCCATTACGTGTTATCCCATGTTGTATCATTGGGGGAGCAATTACAGGTGGTATGGCATTAGCCTTTGGTTCAACATTAATGACACCTCATGGTGGATTATTTGCTTTAGCTATTCCAGGTGTGGTTAAGCCAGTTGGTGGTTATTTGTTATCTATTGTTGTTGGTGCTGTGATTGCTGGCGTGGCATATGCATTTATTAAACAACCAGAGCAAACTGAAACGACAGCTACGGCCTAATATCTAATTATATAAATAAAAGCGCCATCATCTGATGGCGTTTTTTATTGTGAATAAATTATTTTTTAACCCAACGTTGTAAATCTTTGGCAATAAAGTTATCTATTTTTTGTAGTAAAGATTGCGAATTTTCCGAAACAATTAATGTTTGATAAAAACTATCTCGAATAAAGCCTTCATCCACAGCATGCTGTAAAAAATTAAGCATGGGTTGCCAGAATCTCATTACATCAAACAATGCAACGGGTTTTTCATGATAACCGATTTGCATTGCTGTCCACACCTCAAAAATTTCTTCTAGTGTGCCTGTTCCGCCTGGCATGGCAATAAAGCTATCAGCAAGCTCTGCAAGTCTTGCCTTGCGTTGATGCATATTATCAACTATTTCCAAACGTGTAATACCATGATGAGCAGTTTCAGCTTCGACTAAACGTTTTGGAATAATACCGATGACCTTGCCGCCATGCTCTAATACTGAATTGGCAATAACCCCCATTAAGCCTTTATTACCACCGCCATAAATTAGGCGTCGATTTTGTTCAGCTAAAGTTTTACCTAATAGTTCTGCTTGTGTACGATATTCAAAGTGGCTTCCATCATTAGCACCACAAAAAACACAAATATTTTTTTTCATAAATTTTATTCTACCCGATATGTTATTTTCTTACTATTTTAGCACAGCAATCACTTTATTTGTTTACAAGCTGAGCAGTCGGTTGTGTTTAGTGTTTTAGATATTGACATAATCGCCATAGATCGTTAATATTTCACCCGTTAAGTGTTCCTCCATAGTTCAGTCGGTAGAACGGCGGACTGTTAATCCGTATGTCACAGGTTCAAGTCCTGTTGGAGGAGCCATTCATCGAATTTTTATAGCCTGTTTATAGCAGGTTACCTATCGCATAATCATTTATATCAAATTATACAAATTTATTTCCAATAATATTAAATAGATAGATTTTAGAAATTTAATGTTTTATAATCGATTGGTTTTTTTATAACCAGAAATAATTAAAGAAAAGGAAATAAAATGAAGAAAACATTAATTGCACTGACAACATTTGCGTGTTTCTCAAATCTTGCTTGCGCTGAGACCAATGGATTTTATTTAGGCGGGCAATTAGGTGCTACTATTTTAAAAGTGAGCGACATTGAAGATACTTTACATTATAGAAGTCGTATAGTAAAAGACGATATTTTCGACTCAATGCATAAAACTAAATTAGCAGGTGCTTTAAATTTAGGTTACAATCTTTATGATTATGGCGTGTACTAGCTCAAACCTAATCTGACAGTTACCAGTTTTTATTGGGTGTCTGTCAGGTTAAATCTGGTTCAGATTTTTTTCTTCCCAGATCCGTTTTCTATCAAGCAATGTTTTCATTGGTGTTCGACCACAGCACATTTTTCCTGATGAGTTCGTTCATTATTGTCATAATGCAGCCAATTGTCCAGATCTGTTTGGAGTGTTTCTAAATCTGAATAGCGCTTTTTACGAAATGTCACCATATAAAACTCATGTAAAATAGTTTTATGAAAACGTTCGCAGATCCTATTCGTTTGTGGCGACATAGCTTTTGTCTTAGTATGGTCAATATCATTAATCGCCAGATAAAGTTGATAATCATGCTTTGCAATAGTGCCAACGCCGTTCCTCTATCGGTTAATATTCGACGCATTGGCAAATGATGGGCATTATAAAATGGTAAGACCTTGTCATTGAGTAAATCGGCTGCTGTAATTGGCGTTTTGGTGTAACTATCCCCTAAAATAGTACAGCAAAAAAGTAGAAAATTCTCTCTGATAAAAGTAAAAGAGGATTTAATGATGAAAAAAATGACTGAACATCAAATCGTAGCTATTTTAAAAGAAGCTGAAGCGGGTATTCCCGTTAAAGAACTGTGCCGTAAATATGGCATGGGTAATTCAACTTTCTATAAATGGCGAGAAAAATACGGCGGAATGGAAACGTCGGATATTAAACGCTTAAAAGAGCTAGAAGCGGAAAACCGCAAGCTTAAACAGATGTTTGCCGAACTGAGCTTAAAATCCCAGCTTCAGGAAGAAATCATAAAAAAGCTTTAGTGCCCACCAAGGCACGTAAAACGTGGGCACAGCAACTACAACAAAATCATTCGGTTACTATTGTTATGAGTTGTGCTATTGTTGGCTTAAGCCGTTGTGCTTACTATTATCAACCTAAGTTGCAGGATGACTCGGTGATTGTTTCGGTGTTGAATGCTATCACAGACCGGCATTTACGCTGGGGCTTTCCTAAATGTTTTAATCGTATCAGAAAGCTCGGCTATCAATGGAATCATAAACGGGTATATCGGGTGTAT
>NZ_LZHP01000021.1:0-8400 GCF_001690605.1 Gilliamella sp. Nev6-6
AATAAAAATAAAAAATAGTTAAATCAATTTTGTTAATACATTGAATAAATATTATAAAACGGATATATAACAGTATTTAGCTTTCTTTACTAGCATTTGCTATCATTGCCTTTTGCACGTACCGCTTTTCTAAAATAAAAGCGATACCAAAATAGACAATAGTTAATATCCACAAATGCCAATATTGCTGGCTAAATTCAGAAAAGCTTGCGCCCATTTGGTTAATTTTTACCGAACCGACTATAGCGGGTACTGCAGGAAATATATCACCAATCAAATGAAATAAAGGGGGCATTAATTCTTTAGGCCAAGAAATCCCCGTAGTAAAAAATACAATCATACTTGATGGTAAAATTAAGCAAAATACATCGCTCACCGTATGGATAAAATGTGATAAAACTTTACCTAATGATGCGGTAGCCAAAATAAAGGGGATAATAAACGATAAAGAAACAAAAAGATGACTTAGGCGAGGTAAGTCATACCAATAGTTTGCAACTACGGTATAAATAATAAAATAAATCAAATAAAGTATTAAGTAAGTGAATAGTTTACCTAAAAGTAGTAATAGTGCAGAAGATGCTGCATCCTTCTGCTTGTGAATGAAAGCCATTTCAAAATGAGAATTTTTACTAAATAGCCGACATAATGTACTACCAATAAGTAATGTTTGATTTAAAATCAAAATAAAAGCTGCTGGAATGATATAGGTTGCATAGCCTGATTGAGGATTAAATAGGCTAATTAACTGAGTATTGAAAGGTGAAACATTATTAGTTGCTACTGCTGGATCGACGCCTTGTGCTATTTTACGTAAAATTGAAATCTTAGCACCAAAATTACTGGAAACAGTGTTAATTGCAGTTGCGACATTACTATAAATTAAAATATAGCTTGCATCACCATAATAGGAAATAGGACTAGCTTTTCCCTCTAAGATATGTTGCTCAAAACGATAAGGTATCAGTAATACCCCATAGATTTTACGTTCTTCTATAAGCTTTTTAGCAGTCTCTAAATCCTCAATATGCAAGTCTATTTTAATCGATTTATTGGCATCGATTTGCCTTACTAACTCTCGACTATAGTTAGTATTATCTTGGTCGATAACTGCAATAGGTACGTCACGTATAGCTTCATTCAAATAAGGTTGTGGATAAAAGAAGAAATAGATAAATATCCCAACAAACATGACGCTAAGTATTGCCTTGGTTTGGAAAATACGTTTTAATTCATCGTAGGAAATTAATAATAAAGATTTAATCATATTAACCGCCTACGTATCTTTCGTAGCACAAGAGTAATAAGAATTGACATCACGCTAAATTGGACAAATAAATAAACAAATGGTTCTAATGAAGTAATAAAATTTGGTTTTCTTAATGTTTGATCAAGCCGAATTTGTATATACCATGTTACAGGTAATAAAGCCCCCCAAATATAAGCAAAAGCATTCATTGAAATACGGGGGAATATAAGCCCTGTAAACCCAAAACAAGGAGATGCAAGTAAACTTGCACCGCCATAAGCTTGTGCTAATGTTGAACCAACTAGACCAAAAAAAATCCCATACAGGCATGCCGTTAAAATAAACCCCATACTACCAAGCTGAAGTAATACAAAATGCCCATTTAGTGGTAAATTAAAGTAATTAATTAACACCGTGTCAAATAGAATAAGACAAAATAAAAAATAGATAAAATAGGGAAAGATACGCCCCAATAAAAAGATAAAAATATTATGATTAGCTAATTTTAACGTTTGCTGATAGCTTGTTACAGAAAAACGATCGCGAGTGATACTTGTGACCATTACCATCATCATAATAATCTGAAGTATAGTAGGAATCAACCCACTAATTAATGTGTATAAATAATTTAATGTTGGATTATATAAAGGATGTAAACTAACTGGCACTGATTGCATTTGGCCTTGCGCAACTGATGAAGCAACCCCTTTTTCTAATAACTCTTGCAATACTATTTGACTATTAGCTGCTTTCAATGCAGAGCTCATCGACCGAAAAATAATAGTGCCAGCAGACATATACTGATTATTATAAAAAGCCACTACTTCTGGCTGATGACCTGCTATAAGATCTTTTTCAAACTTTGGCTGAATAAAAAGCACAGCATAAACATCACCTTTGATCAAAGCATGTTTGGCTGAAAAAAGATCTTGATAACGTTTAGTCACCTGTAACTGTGGCGAAGCAGCAACTTGTTGAATTAATAAGCGTGATGATTTAGTTGTATCTTGATCAACAACAGCGATAGGTACCTGAGTAATAACACCTGCATTATACATGTAAAGAAATAAAAAAATAAGTAATAAAGGATAGATCAAAATCAATAAAAATAAAAAACGTTGTTTAATTAATTTGTTGATTTCCCATCTCATCACTTGTAATAATGAGTTAGACATTAATGTCGTTTCCTTTGTGTAAAATCTCCATATAAATTATGTCAGTGAGATTGCCACTTTGTTGTGACACTCATTCCTGGGCGCAGACCTAGTACCTTATTTATTGGTTTTGCACGCATTTCAAAAGTTTTTAGGTCAAAGTCACCCGTCGCTTTAGTCGCTTGCCAATTCGCATATTGACCTAATGCATTTAACACGGTTATTCTAACATCAACAACTTGATTATTTAATGCAGGTACTTTTACCTGAAACGTATCCCCAACTTTAATATTTCCCAGCAAATCTTCTCGAATATTAAAGGTAAACCAAATATCGTTTAGATCAATAATAGAATAAAGCGGAGTACCTGGACTGTATAATTGCCCTGTTTCAGCGACTCGAGTTGTAACCTGACCGTTAATTGGAGAAACTAAAGTTAATTCATTAACATCAGCTTTTACTTGCGTCAATGCTGCTTTTGATTGTTCAACTTGCACATCGGCTAATTTTTTCTGTTCTACACTACTACCGTTTTCGGCTAATGCTAAGTTAGCTTTAGCAGCTTCATAAGCTTTAATGGCCGCTTGATATTGATTAAAGGACTCATCATAACTTTGCTTTGAAACAGTTCCATTTCTGGCTAAGCGATTAATTCGTTCATAGCTAGTTTGAGCTAAATCTAAATCCGATTTCGCTTTATCTAACTGTGCCTTTTGCACATCAATTGTTTCTGGTCTAGTACTATAAGTATTATCTCGACTTGCCATTGCTACTTTTAATTGGGCTTCAGATGTCGCTAACTGTGCTAATAATGCTGGATTTGAAAGATTAAGAAGAATATCGCCCTGTTTAACATTATCCCCTACATCATAATTAAATTGAATAACTCGACCTTGTACTCTAGCCGCCACATCAACACGGTTAGATTCAACCTCACCTTGTAATATAATGATATCAGGTTGATTTACAAAATATATAATCATAACCATGGCAATAACAGCCATGATTGCTACAATCAAAGAAAGACGTTTTTTATGCATAAATTGTGCTTATAAATGATTAGCGAAAAACTAAAATAGAGTTAATAGAGATATAATATAAAGCCAAATATTAAAATACGCAATAAAATGCGACTTTATATGGAACACGGTGTTTTTCATATTTGGAATGATTTTTGAAAATATTTATTCTTAGTGAAGAATGAATCATTAACTTTAAAATTTATTTATTGAAAATAACTTTTAATCATAACACACTAAAAAACTAGCCATCTAAATATAAATGCAACGCTAAGTTTTCGGACAATAATTTGGATATCTAAAGCTTTATTTTAGCTATTTCAACAGTAAAGGTATAGAGCTACATGATAATAACAACACTATTCTATTTACTATTTTTGATTTTGATTAAAAAGGCAAATTTCCTTTTATCGACGAAAATTGCTCAATATTAACACCAAGTGATTTAAAATAATTAACAGCATCAATAATATCAGAGAATTTTTTAATTTGCTCAATGCCATAATCCTCTATAACATCCATCTTGCTTTCAACGATATAAAAAAGGTAAGTGCTATAAAATCCGCTTTTCTTTTTCAATGCGTATTGAAAAAAATAGCACTCTCCGTTTATTTCCTTTATTTCATCACATCCCCTGACGTTACCTTTTTCAATAGCGGAAAGTAAATTTTTAATTAAAATATTATCCATCTAAAAGTACCCAGCAGTTTACTACCCAAAGGTTAGTATTTTGTTATGTTAAGATAAAAGTTTGCTTTATTACATTTTTCAATCTTTAGATTATTGCGAATTCCAGTAAAATTAGTCATCAACTACATATAATCAACCAAATAATGGATCCAAGTAACGTTAGCACAACAATCATTTTTCTTTCAAAATGACTATGAGTTAGTTTGAAACGAAAAGCCTGCATTATAACTAGTATTAGCCCCAAGATTGCCATTACTAGACCTACATTACCAGAGCTATCTTTTGGCAAATTAGTCATGGTATTATCCATTTCTTGCATCCAATCGTATTTGCTAGAACCCATAACTAATAAGATAAAAATGCCAGCTAAGTAAATCACATAGTGTATAATAGCGATAATTTTTCTCATATAAATAAACTTGTAAAGTTGGTTAGAATTAAGTAGAAAGTGACCATAGATTATGGATTACTTTATTTGGATAATGGGATAGATCTTTTTCTCAATTACAAAAACGTTTACTATATTTAATTCTCTACAACTATTATTTATGGTAGAGTCGAAAAACAAAGTTGAGTAGAAAATCGTAATTAAATCTAAAAAGACCATCTTTATCAAATAAATAGTAGATAAAGTAAAGCTGAACGATTTAAACGCCATCCTAAACGTTCATAACTACTTATAACATACTTGACATTGACCAATTACATCAAACACATGATCATAAGTGCTTAAGATATAATGTTCATCACATTCGGTATCAAACACTTTATCAAAGCAAGATTTTTTTACCAGTTGATATTTTGATTCATCAATCATCGTAATAGTTAAACTTTTTATATCTTTGAACTTAAAATAAACTAAAACTTCACCACTTAACCCATTATTTAATTGACAAAAAGATAAATCAAGAGAAGTTACTACCTCTAGTTCCAGAGGATACATATCTAATATGACATTTTTTAGAATAAAGGCATCTCTTCCATATACTTCACCATATAGAGTCTTAATAACCTGATTATTTATTGTTAGCACCTTACTTTTATCCTTGCTTATCCATTTTTTGTTAAAAATTATTAGATATCATACAATTTTTTAAGGATCAGGATAAGGTAAAATCAAAAATGGTTAAACTTTATCTGCAAAAAAAATCACACAGTAATTTAGCCGAAAAATATAATCTGGCACCCTGCGCTTTAGATCACTAAATAAATCAAGCAAAGTGGCTCATTCAACCTACAAATCATCACAACCAGAAGAAAATAAGCTGTTTGCATTACACAAAAAGCTTAAACAGTTGCAAATGGAAAATAGCATCCTAAATGCAAACCAATATCGTTATTCTGGTTACCTTATATAACTACTTAGAGGGCATTAAGAAATTAGGTTCATATTGTCAGGCTATTCTCCTCCTGTAGAATTTAACAAATCGCTTCTCTCTTAATTTTTTGTTTGCAAATGAGTTGCCATTCCAAAATATTGTAAATTTTATCTTACTTGTTCCTATGCTTATGCCCATAACAATTACCATACATAATTATAGAGTTAAATTCTATATGCTTGACAACACTTATAATCTTTGCATAATTGCAGTCTAACATAAAATTAAATGATGATTTATGCCAATATTTTAATAAGGATTTATCAATGAAAAAAATACTAAAGATAGGTGTTGCCTCTTTGGTTTTAATTGGCACTTTGCACACTGCTAATGCCTATGAAATTACTTGCCCAATAGCGGTGAAAGTTAAATCTGCTCAATTTGATATTGATAGTGCTCCTGACGGTTGGGAAGTTTCAGAAAAAAGAAATGAGCGTAAAGTACTTAATGCCGCAGGTATTTATTCCGATAAACCTGTTAAATTAATTCAATTAAAACCTGAAGTAGGTATTATTGATGGCAAAAAATATGAGTCGACTTGGAATGTTAATACCATTTATGATAAAGAGGGTAACTGGATTAGCTGTGGCTATAATAGCGACGAAGTGCAATTAATAAAGAAAATCGATCCATCAATGAAAAGCTGCTGGATGGAATCTTTATTTATTAATGATGTTATTATTGCAATCGCATATAAAATAACGGCTATTACGAGTGATAGATGTTGAATGATGAATGATAATATTATTTGTTTTAAATTAAGTTTTAGTTTTAGTTTTGGCTTACGCTTATTTTTCTTATAATAATTTTCTAATTCAATTTTTTTAAATATATTTAATAATTTCATTCAATTTCCTCTTAGTCATTTAATGGATTCAACCTTACAGCATCCTCAAAGTGATCAGGTGCAAAATGTGCGTAGCGCATGGTCATTTTGATATCGGTGTGGCCGAGGATTTTTTGTAAAACTAAAATGTTTCCACCATTCATCATAAAATGGCTGGCGAAAGTGTGGCGTAATACGTGGGTTAATTGTCGTTCGGGTAGTTCTATTGCTGCACGATCTATTGCTGAGCGGAACGCTGAATAACAGGGGGTAAATAAGCCACCATTCTTTTTGGGAATTTCGTTAAAGAGTTTGTCGCTAATTGGAATGGTACGATTACGTTTGCCTTTGGTGTTAATGTAGGTGATTTTTCCACCTTTAACTTGTGCGCCCTTTAGACTTTCGGCTTCGCTCCACCTTGCTCCTGTTGCTAGGCAAATTTTAACAATAATGGTTAAATCGGTGGCTGTGCTTTGCTCACAAGATAATAGGAGTTCATGAATTTGCTCTTTTGTTAGATAAGCCATTTCTTGCTCATCGGTTTTAAATGGACGTATTCGTTCAAGTGGATTGTTATGTTGCCATTCCCCTAGCCTGATCAACTCATTAAACATTGCTTTAAAATAAGTTAACTCAAGGTTCATGGTTCGAGGGGCAACATTTTTAATGCGATCGGTTCTAAATATCTCACCATCAATGCGTTTTTGACGATAGTTAGTAAACTGTTTGGCCGTGAAATCGGTAGCAAGTGGATGACCTATACAATCATCAGCAAATAACATGGCTTTTAGGCGTTTTTCACCATCTTTAAGCGTTTGCCCATGTAATGAATACCACGTATTAATCAAATCTGATAAACGTCTGCGATCTATCTTTTCACCCAGCCAAGGTTTTTGGTTAGTTTGCTCTTCTAAATAATTTTCGTAAGCTAACGCTTCGCCTTTGGTGGCGAACGTTTTACGAACACGCCGACCACCCTCAAGGTATTTTTCGAATAGCCATTTATTACCATTTCTACGAATTGACATATTTAATTTGACTTGTTAGTAAAAACTTCATTCATTGCTTTTTTTATTTTTTCTTTATCAAATTGAGACATAGACTTCATTTTAATTTTGTCTTTCATTTTCTCTTTAAAAGAATCTAATGCACGCATTTCTTCCTCGTTATTAGAAAGATGTTTGCTACTTAACTGTACTAGATACAACACATAGGTAAGCTGAACACCATTTAATTTACATATACGATTTACAAATAACTTTATATTAATAAACGATAATAAAGGAATATTATAAACATGCTCAGAATTTAATTTATCTTTAGCATATTCATAAGGATTATTAAAAAATTGCTTAGCATTATTTTTAAAAATATTGTTTTTGATCTCATCGATTCTATCGTCTCTTTTCTCAATAAATTTTTTAAATTCGTCAGTATCACTGCTGTGAAAACATAAACCATGTGAAGATATATTCATTAATGGTGATGTATATTGCCTTGAGTTTTGTATTGCATCCACTTTAGGTAGACGATTATCCTTTATATATTTGATAAAATAATCAGCAATACTTTTGTTGCCTTTTATTACCCCGTATTTTCTTAACTCTATAAATATTCCTACAAGATGTGTTATGACATAAATATCATCATAAAAATTAATTTTCAAATTATCCTTAACTTTCTTTAAAGCAGACATGCATTCTTTTCTATTTAAATCAGAAAACCCCCATAATATCTGCCATTCATTTTCAACCTTAGGATTATAAATATTATTTAATTCAACTTTTTCTTGCAAAAGCTTACTATCAATAACTCCATCAAATAATATCTTTTCCCATATTGGGATATCGAGAATAAATGAATTGGTATTTACAGAATAGGTATCTTTTATTTTTTTTATACATTTATCTTGTTGAATAATGGAATCATTTTTTGTAATTTCACCTAATTTTGATTCAATATATAACATTAAAAAAAATCTCAATATTTCATATAAAAATTCTCTTTTTTCTTGTTTTGTGATATCTAAAATTTGAGATGAAAAATCCTGAAAATAACAAAGCGCCATCTTTAATATACGTAA
>NZ_LZHP01000022.1:0-16506 GCF_001690605.1 Gilliamella sp. Nev6-6
AAATTTAATTTTTAAATACGATGAACAGAAGTTGTATTAGTGGTGCCGCTTGGAACTAAAGCGCCTGAAACCATAACGATAATATCACCTTGTTGTAAACCGCATACTTTTACTGCCATCTCTTTACCTAAGCGATAAAAATCATCAGTTGAGTTGATTGAATCAATTAAAATAGGCTCTACACCTTTGGTGACCGCTAACTGATTAACTGTTTTTTGGCTAGATGATAATGCTAAAATACGAGCTTTTGGGAAATAATGGCGAACTTCTCGAGCTGATTTACCACTACGGGTTGCAACAACAATAAGTGGGGCATTTAGACGCTCAGCGATTTCTACAGCACCACAGCAAACAGCTGCTGTTATACGTAATTTTTCTTCTTTTGATGTTAATTCTAATGACGCTGGAATTGTGCCATCAGTACGTTTACAGATAGTTGCCATGACATTGACTGTTTCTAAAGGGTATTTACCTTTAGCACTTTCACCAGAAAGCATAACAGCATCCGTACCATCAATAATTGCATTAGCCACATCGCCAGCTTCGGCACGAGTAGGGCGAGGGTTTTTAATCATTGAATCAAGCATTTGTGTTGCTGTAATAACAGGTTTAGATGCTTTATTACATTTTTTGATCATCATTTTTTGAGCAAAAATAACTTCTTCAACAGCAATTTCCACACCTAGATCGCCACGAGCCACCATAATACCATCGGAAGCTTCAAGAATCTCATCAAAATTATCTAAACCTTCTTGGTTTTCGATTTTTGAGATGATCTTAATATCCTCGCCACCATGGGCTTTTAAGTGTGCGCGAATATCTTCGACATCCGAACGCTTACGAATAAATGATGCAGCAATAAAGTCAACGCCTTGCTCGCAACCAAAAATCAGGTCGTTTTTATCCTTTTCTGCAAGGGCTGGTAACTTAATTGAGACGCCGGGTAAATTAATACCTTTATTTTCACCAAGATCACCATTGTTTAAAACCGTACAGATAACTTCATTACCTTTGATTTCTTTAACATCCATAGCAATCAAACCGTCATCAACAAGTACACGATTACCAGGCTTAAGATCATGCGCAAAGCCATCATAGGTCACTGCAACTCGTTCGGCATTTCCAATGACACTTTTATCGGTTGTAAAAGTGAAAGTTTGGCCTGCAACAAGTGATACATCATTACCGCCTTCTAATTTAATGGTGCGGATCTCAGGTCCTTTGGTATCTAACATAATTGCTGCTTTTAAACCAGTTTCCTGCATTACTTCTCGTAAGTTTTTAATACGGTTACCATGTTCCTCATAATCACCATGAGAAAAGTTTAAACGCATAACATTCATTCCTGCGTTTAATAGTTTTGCTAACATTTCTTTTGATTCAGATTTTGGTCCGATAGTACAAACAATTTTTGTCTTTTTCATAATAGTATCTACTTAGTAATTTATTTAATGTTAATGTTAATGTTTTAATTTAAAAATTCGATAAATCAACGTTATGCAAAAAAAAACCAATGACAAGGCATTGGTAAGATAGGCTAAAAGTACTTTTTGTAGCTTTAAACAGCTACAAAAGTCACCTAAAATATCTGAAGAGTATGATAATTTCATCAATAAGTTAAATCCTTTAAAAATTACCCTTATTATATTCTTAACAGTATTTTAAATAAAGTTTTTTATATCATACATATTTTTGCTTATAAAATAAACTAATTATAGCCACTAGATAGATGCATTTCAGCCACAGTATCAAGCCAATAAAATGTTTGAATTACATTAAATCTTTAAGTTGGTAAATCAGCTCATTTTTTTCATTTTTTAAGATTAATTGATTATTGGTTAAATCGATCTTTGCGCCATTAACTATTAACTGTTCAATGATATAGTCTAATTGGTTTAATTGTTCATCATTACAAAGTATTTTAGTCATTATAACACCTGAACCTTTAATGTTATCGCTATCCAAAGTAACCTGGCTAGAAAACTGATTACACATTTTGCCTGTTATAGTCATCTTTTCACCAAATATAATGTCAGCTTGATCATCTAAAGAGATATCTTGGCCATTTGCTTTAGTGAGCACAAAACGGTGATGCATAAGATCGGTATCTTGTATTTTCTTTGATTCATTACAACCATACATAAGCAAAGAAGAAAATAGTGAAATTAGCAATAACGTTTTTTTCATTTGAACTCCTACTAATAGGTTAAATTTGCTATAATTGAAGTTAAGTTTTACTTTAAATAAAATATTTGGTCTCTATGTTAACGCAAAAACAACTAAAAGATCTTGATACAATGACTTTTTTAGATAAGCATAAAATTATTAAACTAGCCCAAAAAAGTCAAACTATAGCTGATATAGATGCCAATATACAAAGTGCTATTTTACATTACCAAGCTAGAGTAGCGTTGTTACCCCAAAAAATTAATTTTCCAGCTAATTTACCTGTTGTTGAAAAAAAACAAGCAATTTATGATGCAATTAAGCATCATCAAGTCGTTATTATTGCTGGCGAAACAGGCTCGGGAAAAACCACCCAGATACCTAAGATCTGCTTAGAATTGGGGTTAGGGGTCAAAGGATTTATAGGCCATACTCAACCACGGCGTTTAGCTGCACGTTCTGTGGCTAATCGTATAGCCGAAGAGTTGAAGACAGAAATCGGACAATTAGTTGGCTTCAAAGTGAGATTTTCTGATCACGTTAGTGAAACGACTCTGATTAAATTAATGACTGATGGTATATTACTTGCAGAAATTCAAAAAGATAGACTTTTATTGCAATATGATACTATTATTATTGATGAAGCGCACGAACGCAGCTTAAACATTGATTTTATTTTAGGATATTTAAAACAGCTATTACCTAAACGTCCCGATTTGAAAGTCATAATAACATCAGCAACTATTGATGTAGAACGTTTTTCTAAACATTTTAATCAAGCGCCGATTATTGAAGTATCGGGCCGTACTTTTCCTGTTGAAGTAAGATATCGTCCTCTAGCATTAAATGAAAATGAAAGCTATAGCGATAAAAATAATGATTTTCAACCCATTATTGATGCAATTGATGAGCTATCAACCGAAAGCGCAGGTGATATATTAGTTTTTTTAACAGGTGAAAGAGAAATACGAGATCTTGCTGATACGCTTAATAAATTAGATCTTCGCCATACTGATATTTTACCATTATATGCAAGACTATCTACAGCAGAACAAAATCGTATTTTTCAGCCCCACACAAAAAGGAGAATCGTTCTTGCTACCAATGTGGCGGAAACATCGTTAACAGTACCAGGAATAAAATATGTTATCGATCCTGGTTTAGCTAGAATTAGTCGTTATAGCTATCGTACTAAAGTTCAGCGATTGCCAATTGAGCCAATATCTCAAGCATCAGCTAACCAACGAAAAGGCCGATGTGGGCGAACTTCAGATGGTATCTGTATTCGTTTATATGATGAGCACGATTTCTTATCTCGCCCCGAATTTACCGATCCTGAAATTTTACGCACCAATTTAGCTTCAGTTATATTGCAAATGACTTCACTCGGTTTAGGCGATATTGCAGCGTTTCCTTTTGTTGAAGCACCCGATTCAAAATATATTCGTGATGGCATTCGTTTATTAGAAGAGCTTGGTGCAATTCATACCAAACATAATCGATATCATTTAACCGAAATAGGGAAAACTTTAGCTCAGCTTCCTATCGATCCAAGGTTGGCCAGAATGTTGTTTGAAGCAAAGCGATTAGGCTGTACTAAAGAAATAATGATAATTACTGCGGCTTTGTCAATTCAAGATCCAAGAGAAAGACCTTTTGATAAGCAACAAGCCTCAGATGAAAAACATCGTCGTTTTGTTGACAAGGATTCTGATTTTATTTCTTTGATTAATTTATGGAATTATATTAAAGAGCAACAAAATATATTATCTGGTAACCAATTTAGGCGATTATGTCAAAAAGAGTTTTTAAATTATCTCCGTATTCGAGAGTGGCAAGATGTCTATACACAAATTAGGCAAACGATAAAACAATTAGCGTTTCCAATTAATAGCAATACAGCAGATTATCGTTCATTACATATATCGTTACTAAGTGGTTTACTATCTCATGTTGGAATGAAAGAACTTGAAAAGCATGAGTATATTGGGGCGCGTAATATTAAATTTGCCATTTTTCCTAATTCGGCTCTTTTCAAAAATCAGCCAAAATGGTGTATTGCTAGTGAACTGGTAGAAACCAGCCGACTATGGGGAAGGGTCGTAGCAAAAATTGAAGCAGAATGGATTGAGCCTATAGCTAAACATTTGGTGAAATACAGTTATAACGAGCCGAGATGGTCAAAAAAGCAGGGAACGACTATAGCAAATGAAAAAGTGACTTTGTTTGGCTTGCCTATTGTTGCTAGCCGAATAGTAAATTATAGTAAAATTGATCCTGTGTTAAGTCGCTCTTTATTTATTCGTCATGCTTTAGTTGAGGGAGACTGGTTTACTCGTCATCAGTTTTATAAAAAGAACCAAAAATTAATCAGCGAAGTTGAAGATCTTGAACATAAGTCTCGCCGACAAAATATTTTAATCGATGATGATGAACTTTTTGATTTTTATGATAAACGAATTGATAAATCCGTTATTTCATCTAAACACTTTGATACTTGGTGGAAACAAAAACAAAAATCTGATCCTGATTTTCTTAGTGTTGAGAAAAAGATGTTGATCAAACAGTCGGCAGAATTAGTTAATTTAAATGATTTTCCTGATTTTTGGCACCAAGGCAATCTAAAATTAGCACTCAGTTACCAATTCGATATAGGGCATAATCGTGACGGTGTCACAATTAAGATACCTCTTAATTTATTAAATCAGATCAAAAATAGAGGGTTTGATTGGCAAGTACCTGGTTTCCGAAAAGATTTAATCATTGCATTAATTAAATCATTACCGAAATCATTGCGTCGAAATCTTGTCCCTGCGCCGAACTATGCTGATGCGTTTTTACGTAGAGCTATTTCGACAGGCCAATCTTTGTTAGAAAGTTTAGAAACTGAATTTCACAAAATGACAGGAGTAAAAATTACCACTGAAGATTGGCAACTAGATCAAATCCCCGACTATTTGAAAATAACTTTTAGCATTGTTGATAATAACAACAAAGAAATTGCTTCAAGTAAAGATCTAATTTTGCTAAAAGAACAGCTTAAAAACGAAATTCAACAGGCATTATCGTCGTTAACAACCCAAAAGACAGTTCAAATTGAACAGAATGATTTAACTGATTGGACTTTTGATTTGTTACCAAGTGTGTATGAAGAAACTCATAAAAATTACACTATTAAAGCTTACCCTGCAATCATTGATAACCAAAATTCAGTAAGCATTAAATTAATCGATAATCAATATGAGCAACAAAGACTAACTAAACTAGGATTAAGACGTCTACTTATACTTAACATACCATCACCAATTAAATATTTACATGAAAAATTGCCGAATAAATCTAAATTAAGCTTGTATTTTAATGCTTTTGGCACGGTGCTTAGTTTAATTGACGATTGCATTGCTTGTGCTGTTGACTATTTGATTGAAAAAAATAATCAGATCATTCAAAATCGAGATAATTATCAGTCATTGTTAAATTATACCAAAGGCAATATTAATGAAACTGTGGTTGATATTGCAAAACAGGTTGAGTCCATTTTGGTTTTATATAATAACATCAATAAAAAACTAAAAGGTCGCATTGATTTATCATTAGCCTTTTCTTTATCTGATATCAAAAAACAACTTGATCACCTTGTTTATAAAGGGTTTGTTGCAAAATCAGGTTATAAACGGCTACCAGATATTAATCGTTATTTATCCGCAATTGAAAAAAGAATTGAAAAACTAATGGTAAATTTTACCAAAGATAAGCAATCGCTGAACATCATAGAAACGGTTGAAAAGCAATATGTAACGTGGGTGAATAGTTTGCCAGAAAATTCAAAATCGCAAGAAGAAGTAATAAAAATCCGTTGGATGATTGAAGAGCTAAGAGTGAATCTATTTGCTCAGCAACTTGGTACTCCGTATCCAATCTCCGCAAAACGCATTGAACAACAAATCGACAAAGCCAAATCTGAATTATAGCGGTTAGTTAGCTAAGTAATGTTGTTTGATAGAAAAGTAGGGCGCAATGAAATGCGCCCATTTATTGATATAAGCTATCGATAAAGATCAACGAAAACAGTGATGTTCGGCCCATTAGAGTCATGGGCTACTCGAGAGATATGATAATATTTAGCACCAGCATCAATAGCGCGTTTACCTGCTTGATAAGAAATTTCCTGATCAGTCACATAGTAGCCTCTAAATTTGATTGTATCAAAGGCAACCATTTTAGCCGCAGTTGCATCATTTAATTCTTGAATTTTACGCCCATCTGATAACGTTACAGTGTAACGATTTATGCGTTGAGGTTCTGTCGTCACTGCTGTAACTTCAGATGTAGATGTGCTGTTTACTGTAGATGTTTTTGTATTATTTACTGGTTCACTAATAACTTTTACTTTATTATTAAATTTATCGGCATAAAATTTTTCATTAAAAGCTGAAGGAGAATAATATCCCGGTTTTTCCACTTGCATAGCCGCATCTCCGCCTTGTGCAAGAGCGAGTTGGCCAGCCTCAGAATCATATGGAATTGCGTCTTCAGGTTGAAGTTTACGTTCTGGTGCATCTTTCTTAAACAAATAAGCAGCAATTTGTAGATTGCTACCAAGCTCGCTACGTGAGTCGATATAATAGGCATAAGCACCTTTTGCTGAGGCTTCTTTGGCAATTGCTTGGTTTATATCATATTCACTAGGAAAATATCCACGAATTCGTACAATATTGAAAGGCTCTAAACGGATTGCTTTAGATTTTGGATATTCATATACTCCTTCGAATTTACGTAAATTTTCGGCTTTTTCTTCAGCTTTAGCTGCATCTGCTTTATATAGCTTAGCGTAAACAATACGTAAAGTATCATTAGACGGGCTGATATTGGTTGTTGTTATAAAGAAAGAAGCGGCACCTTCTTTATCTGCCGCTTTTGACATAGCTAAAACATAATCATTATCAGTATAAAATGCCCCTCGGATAGTTATGCTTTTAAACGACTGCAGATCTTTAGCCTGCTGTTCAGTTAACTGTTGGGCAGCAAATGAAGAAATAGGGGTGAGAGCCAAAGTTACTGCAATAAATGTTTTCTTTAAACTTGTCATATATTAAGACCTTACAATAAATTATTGTGATTATTTTAACATAAATAAATTTATTTGCCTAAATCCATCAAAGCATTTAAATCTTTAATAAATATATGTTTTCCTTTAACTGATAAAATATTTTGTTCTTGAAGCTTTGATAAATTTCTACTAACGGTTTCAACTGTTAAGCCCAAATAATTAGAAATATCGGCTCGGCTCATCATAAGTTTAATATTTAATGAAGAATGACCTCTTTGTTTGTAACGTTGATAAAGTGAATATATAAAGGTTGCTAATCGCTCATCGGCTTTTTTCTGAGAATAACAAAGTACTAATTTTTGATAATTATAAATATCAGAACTTAGTAAATTAAGTACCATTTCTCTAATATCTTTTTGGTGATCAACCAGCGACATCAATTCATCATAATTAAGCTGGCAAACAAGTGTATTGCAAAGCGCTTGGATATTGTTGTTATATAATTTTGTTGAAATTGAATCTAAACCAACAATGTCGCCAGGTAAATAAAATCCATTAATTTGCTGATGATTATCAGGCGTTGTAACAAAAGTCTTTAATGCACCAGAATGAATAATATAAAATTTAGTAAATGGTGTGTTTGCTTTAACCATAATTTCATCTTTGGCATAAGACATTTTACGCTCTAATACATTATCTAAATTATTGTTAAGTAACGCGGGAAGACAAAGAGAGCTTATACTACATAATTCACATTGAACAGAATAACTGTTTGAACGTAATGCCTTAAAAATATTTTGCATATTGACTAAATAGAATAATTATAGTTTATCAAACGAGCAGGTTATCATATTTTATAATAAAATAACAATTGTTCATTAATTATATTTAAAAAATATCTAATAATAGGTGATAATTACGATTAACTTTATCTTTCAATTCACAATAACACTATTTAACATAATATACATTATTGTAACGTATTGATTTTAATGATTATTTATTTTTGTTAATTTGTTAGTAGATTGATTAATTTAACATTTTACTGGTAAATCGTGTTTTTTTAAATTGAGGTCATGATTATACAGGTTTCATCGTCTAGTTTTACGTACGTTTATCGTGGTACGCATAATGTATATTATGTTAAATAGTGTTATTGTGAATTGAAAGATAAAGTTAAACGGTACTTTCTGCCACCTCATCGCCTTTGTATCTGGCTTGGTGCCACTTAAACAGGTTTTATGTTGCTAAGTTGCTAATAAAGTGTGTTGATAGGTAAATGGCCTATTTGATTTTGGTTCACGTTTTCACTAATCATATTAACTAATTCTATTTTTCCCTTACATGCGTACAGGCGATCAATTAATTTATCGGTTGTGGCTATTTGGTAATCCATAAATAATATATAGCAGTAATTTAATTCTTTGTCATAAAAATAACATCACTACCAGGTAACGGTTTTTTAAGATGTGGCTTTTGATTTTTCCCCAAACTTGCATTTCACAAGCTTTACAATTGAACTTTAATAATAATTCTTCATTGTTTTGAATCAATTTCATTGGCGTTACTTTGGTTTTTACTCCTTGGATTCCTTTTGCTTGTTTTGGACATAAATTAAACGCAAATCGTAAACAATGTTTCGTTATCATTAGTGGGACATCATCTTTTATTTCGTGTGCTTCATACGCACTTTCAATTAATTTTACGCCATGTTGTGCATAAAATTCCTTAGCTTTATGGTTATATACATTGGCTAAGTAACTTAAGTGTGTCTCTGGGTAAATTGGTGTTGGTTTTAATTCTGGCTTACGTGTCTTACAATGATAATTGGCTAATCTAGCTGTGGTTAAATTATCGATAATTTCTCTTCTAAATTGATTTAGTCGGCTACTTGGAATAAAATAAATTTTTGACAAATTCATTTTAAATTCAATTAAGCGATATATTGTTTGCCCTATTTTAGATAAGTTATCTCTAATATTTTTCACAAATTTATCTGGTTGTTCTGCAAGATCAAATTCATCCTTTAATGCTAATTCAACAAAAATACCCTCTTCACTTTTTGCTATTAATTCAATACCTCCTTCAATATTATGTAATTCAAATGATACACCTATGCGACGATTACTTGTTTCTTTCAATAAATTTTGCTGCCACATATGATCGAGATTCCGATTGACCATATAAGGTAGTTTAACGGAAAAAAGTGGTTTGGGAATTTCATTTGGGTAAATGCGGTATTGATTAGCCGAAAGTTTCTCTACTTTGTCAGCTCTAAATCCAAAAATTTCTCTTTTTATCAGTACATTTAAACCATCACCATTAGTTAATATTTTCTCGGATCTGATATCGATAGTTTTAGATGTAACTTTAGTTATCTCACCAACCTGCAAGCCAATAAATTTAGGTGAATTGAAGGCGCCTATATCAGGCTTTCTACCGTTTATAAAATAATCAGTGCTTCCTCGATGAAATGTTCGGTTGGGATCTGGTGTAAAAAAGTGCTCTGTACGACCACTTGATGCAGGTAAGAAATTTGATGATTTAGCTAAAATATTATCTAATTTTTGGCGATAAAATGCTGTAATATTTTTTACATAACTTAAGTCTTTATAGCGCCCTTCTATTTTGAATGATCTAACACCAGCTTGAATTAATTCCATTAGATTATCCGATTGATTATTATCTTTCATTGATAATAAATGTTTTTCGTAAGCAACAATACGACCTTGGTCATCTTTTAAAGTAAAAGGTAAGCGACAAGCTTGAGAGCAATCTCCTCGATTAGCACTGCGCCCTGTTTGTGCATGAGAAATATAACATTGACCTGAAAAAGCCACACAAAGTGCTCCATGAATAAAAAATTCTATTTTCGAATCAATTTTTTTATTAATTTCAGATATTTGAGTTAAATTAAGTTCTCGTGCTAAAACTATTTGTGAAAATCCAACATCAGATAAAAATTTTGCTTTTTCTGGTGTTCTAATATCCATTTGAGTACTAGCATGTAAATCAATGGGAGGTATATCCATATTCAAAATTCCCATATCTTGTACAATTAATGCATCAACCCCCGCATCATAAAATTGCCGTATGAGTTGTCTTGCTGGTTCAAGCTCATTATCGTGAAGAATGGTGTTTAAGGTTACAAACACTTTTGCATAATAACGATGAGCAAATTCAACTAACTGGGCAATATCGCTAACAGAATTCCCTGCATTATGCCTAGCACCAAAGCTTGGTCCACCGATATATACTGCATCTGCGCCGTGTAAAATAGCCTGCTGTGCAATTTCAATATTTTTGGCAGGACTAAGTAATTCTAATTCATTTTTAGCATTATGATAGGATGGCATTCTAAACTCTTTTGACAATGGGATTAATAGGCGCTCTGTTCTTTATTTGACAAGCATTATTGTTAATTTAATAATGCTTGTCAAAAGCTTTCAGATAATTGTACGTTTGTATATAATTTTTGTTATAGAATGATTAGTTTTGGTAAGTCCTATTCTGTAAAGCCTTGATTCGTTTTTCTAATGGTGGATGAGACATAAACAATTCAGAAAATTTCGCTTTTTTTGCACCATTAATACAAAATGCCAGAATTGAAGTATCTTCACTTGGTTCATGGCTGGTTTTTAGTTTTTCTAACGCAGCAATCATTTTTGTACTGCCTACTAATTTAGCCGAACCAGCATCAGCATGAAATTCTCGATAACGAGAAAACCACATTGCGATAAGGCTTGCTAAAATACCAAATACAGTTTCAAAAACCATAACTATCAAGAAATAGGTTAACTGTGATAAACCACGATTACGATCATCCAATGCTTGAGCTACAACAGATGCTAACATTCTTGAAATAAAAATAACAAAAGTATTAAGTACACCTTGTAATAAAGTCATTGTAACCATGTCGCCATTAGCAACATGACTCATTTCATGACCAATGACCGCTTCTGCCTCATCTTGAGTCATTGTGTTTAATAAACCAGAACTTACTGCAACAAGAGAACTATTTTTGGTGGCACCAGTTGCAAAAGCATTAACATCTTGAGCATGATAGATAGCAACATCTGGCATTTTTATATTAAGCTCGGTTGATAAACGGCGAACAACATCAAGTAACCACTGTTCTTGATTATTACTAGGTTGAGTAATAATTTTCCCTCCTACTGACCGTAAAGCCATCCGTTTAGATAAAAGAAGAGATATAAAAGATCCACCAAAACCAAATAGTGCTGCAAAAATAAGTAAACCTAGCGTACTATGTGAATCAACACCTAAGATACTTAGAACAATGCCAAATACAAACATAACGGCTAAGTTAGTTAGAATAAATAATCCAACTCGCATCATAATGAAAATTTTCCTTTTTTGTGATTTTTATTAATAAAATAACCTTTAAACATAATTGTTGTATTACATATAGTAAAAATATAACTCTACTTTTCTTTGGAGCTTTTATTATTTTACTATATTTTATAGGAGTATGACATAATCCACTCACTAAACATAAACTAGCGATGTCGTCTTCTACAGTCGTTTTCTACAACCATTTTTTACATAGCTAACTCAGTGGCCAGCTCTCTTAAATGTTTTCATCCATTTTCATATCCTCTTAATACATAAAAACAAAAGCGCAATAGCTATACTGCGCTTTGGTATTAAGTTAAATTTAACTAATCAAAATTACGCATTAATAATGCATAATTCAGATCAATATCTTCGGGAATGGGAATATAAACAATATGACCATCGCCAAGTCCTGCTGGCACTGGTTGCCCTTTTCTATTTTCCATACGTTCAATAATAAAAGTGGTATTGCCCTTTGGGGTCATCATTTCAACACTATCGCCGACAGAAAATTTATTTTTTACAATAATTTCAGCGAGACCATTTAATCTCTCACCACTAAATTCACCCACAAATTGTTGTCTATCAGATACTGAATGACTATGTTCATAGTTTTGCATTTCTTCATGCTTATGGCGACGTAAAAAACCCTCGGTATAACCGCGATGAGCAAGTGCATTGAGTTCTTGTAACAAATGAGGATCAAAAGGTTTACCCTCACTCGCGGCATCAATCGCTTGGCGATACACTTGTGCTGTTCTTGCACAATAATAAAAAGATTTTGTTCGGCCTTCAATTTTGAGTGAATGTACACCAATTTTAGTCAGGTCGCCTACTAACTCAACCGCTCTTAAATCCTTTGAGTTCATAATATAAGTGCCATGCTCATCTTCAAAAGCTTGCATATATTCGCCTGGGCGCCCAGACTCTTCAAGCATGAATACTTTATTTGTGGTCTGCCCAATACCTAATGTTGGCTCTACTTGTTGCACTGGGATGGGCTCACATTTATGTACAATTTGACCAACTTCGTCTTCTTTGCCTTCAGCAACCTTATATTCCCAACGACATGCATTAGTGCACGTACCTTGATTGGAATCACGTTTGTTAATATAACCAGAAAGTAAACATCGACCAGAGTATGCCATACATAGCGCTCCATGAATAAATACTTCTAATTCCATTTCGGGCACTTTTTCACGAATTTCAGCAATTTCATCAAGTGATAATTCTCGGGATAATACAACTCGGGTTAAGCCCATCTGGTGCCAAAATTTTACTGTAGCCCAGTTAACTGCATTAGATTGCACCGATAAATGGATTTCCATTTCAGGGAAATGTTCACGAACTAACATAATTAACCCAGGATCAGACATAATAAAAGCATCGGGTTTCATGTTTACAATAGGCTCTAAATCACGAATAAAGGTTTTTAATTTAGAGTTATGTGGGGCAATATTAACTACCACATAAAACTTTTTGCCTTGGGCATGGGCTTTGTTGATGCCAATTGCCAAATTTTCATGATTAAATTCGTTATTGCGAACACGTAGGCTGTAGCGAGGTTGACCAGCATAAACGGCATCTGCGCCATAAGCAAAAGCGTAACGCATATTTTTAAGGGAACCAGCTGGCGAAAGTAGCTCTGGTTTTGCATATAAAGTTGTCATTAAAAAATGCCTCTGATTTCAAGTCAGTATTACTTATTCGTAATAGGTTAAGCAAAATAGGATGGGCATTTTACGCTTTAGCTTATCTGTTGGCAAATTTATTAGTTACCTTCGATAAACACTTCTTTATTTTAAAGCGTATTTCTAGCTATTTAGGTTGGTAGTTGACAAGCTAAATAACCTATTTTATTAGCAATTAAAATGACATTATCTGGGGATTTTTTGATATTTTCTTGTTTCCTGAGCATATGATCAATATGTTTATTTAGCAATAATAAGCTATCTTATTAAAAGTTTAGCAGTAGCTTTTTCATCATTATGTGTGTTTTATTTATTAACACATATTACTTTATTTGGAATAACTTTACTGATAATTAATGATCCTATATATAAAATACCGATTGAAAAGAATGGTAATTTATAGGCAAATGATAATGTAAATGTTATGCTTACAGCATGTAAAAATATATGTTTTCAAGCTATTATTTAAAGGTAATATTTAAAGGTAATTTTATGGCTATCCCTTCTTTTTTAACACTGTATAACGAACTTGTCTCTACCCCGACAATTAGTAATGTCACTAACGAAAAATTGGATTATTCTAACCAACCACTTATCGAGAAGTTAGCTACTTGGTTTGAAGATTTAGGTTTTACTATTGATATTCAGCCTGTCCCCAATACTCGACACAAATTCAACATGCTAGCAACTTATTCAAACAGCGACAATAAAACGCAAGGCGGTTTATTACTAAGTGGGCACAGTGATACGGTTCCTTTTGATGAAGGACAATGGACAAAAGATCCTTTTAAGCTAACTGAAGAAGATAATAAGCTATATGGACTAGGCACTGCCGATATGAAAGGCTTTTTTGCTTTTATTTTAGAAGCGTTACGTGATATTGATCTCAAAAAGTTAAACAAGCCAATTTACGTTTTAGCTACCGCTGATGAAGAAACCTCCATGGCTGGCGCATCATTTTTTGCTAAAAACACCAATCTTCAACCTGACTGTACCATTATTGGCGAGCCAACATCTTTAATACCCATCCGTGCTCATAAAGGGTTTATCTCTAATTCTATAAAAGTAATTGGTAAATCAGGGCATTCTAGTGATCCAGACAAAGGTATTAACGCTATCAAAGTGATGCATTTAGTCATTGAACGCTTATTAATCCTGAAACAGCAATTTAAACAGCAGTACCACAATGAGGGGTTTAGTGTTCCCTATCCTACATTAAATTTAGGTGTTATTCATGGAGGCGATGCAGCAAACCGTATTTGTGGTTGTTGTGAACTGGTCATTGATATTCGGGTATTGCCTAATAATGATATCGATTCGCTTTATAATGCCCTTTGTGACGTACTTCAACCTGTCATAGATAGATATCCAAATCGAATTGAAATACAATACGAAGTTACACCTATTCCAGGTTATGAATGCAAAAAAGATCATCCGGCATTACAGCATATTGAAAAGTTAGTTGGCCATAGTGCCGAAACAGTGAATTATAGTACCGAAGCACCATACTTAAATCAAATCTCACCAACTATTGTGTTAGGTCCGGGATCAATTGAACAAGCACATCAACCCGATGAATTTATTTCATTAGATTTTTTAAAGCCAACTAAAGCAACAATAGAACAATTAATTAAAGATTTTTGTATTTAGAACAGCAGCTTATTCGCCGAGCATTTCGGCGAAATTTGTTTAAATTTCAAACGTGGAAAAATCGGTGGCTATTTCGGTACTAGGAAATATATTTTTAGCTTCGCTAACCAATTTATCATTATCATGTAAACTATATCTAGGGCTAATATGCGTCATAATTAACTTTTTAGCATTAGCTTGCTTGGCTATTGTTGCGGCATGTGTTGTTGTCGAGTGGCCGCGCGCAATGGCTTTATCCGCTAAAGCATGTTCTTGTGTTGCTTCATGCACAAGAACATCAACATCTTTAGCAAGTTCAATCGATGCTTCACAAGGTATTGTGTCACCTAAAATCGCTAATTTCCGACCTTTTTTAATTTGACCTAAATAGTCTAACCCATTAATTAGTCGCCCATCATCAAGTATGATTGTTTTACCTTTTTTAAGATCACTATATAAAGAACCTATCTCAATATTATCTTGCTTTAATTTATCAATATTTAAAGTTGCTGGCAGATCTTTTTCAATAATACGATAACCAAAACAAGGCACGCGGTGTTGTAATAATTTTGCTTCAACTCGAAACAGGTTATCTTCAAAAACGGTACAATCTTTTTCAAGCTCAATAATATTAAGCGGGTAAGTTAACCAAGAATCACTAATTTCAATGACCGTTTCGATAAATTGTTTAATACCTTTTGGACCAACCAAAATTAACGATGATTGATTTTGCATTAAAGAGCGAGATGTTAAAACACCGGGTAGCCCAAACAGGTGATCACCGTGTAAATGTGTTAAAAAGAGGATCTCAAGTTTAGAAAGGCTAAATTTGGCTTTTTGCATTTGCATCTGAGTTGTCTCACCGCAATCAAAAAGCCATAAGCGCCCTCTTTCTTGCCTAACATCTAGCACAATACTACTCACGTTACGTTGTGCGGTAGGAGAGCCTGCGCTTGTTCCTAAAAAAGTTAACTTCATAAAAATCTAAATATTTTTGCGTTCAATGGTTTGCTCACCCCAGAACAGCCTATCAGCTTTAGTTTTAGCAAAAGCGAGCTTTAAAACTTCATCACTCCCTTCTGACCAAATCTGCTCAGCTAAAGTTTCGTCATTATTGGCTAATTCAAAAATAGCTTCGGCAATTTCAATAGATGTTTCACGAATAGTAGCCCAAGCTTTGATATCGTGCATTTCTTGTTTATCTACGTTCATTTTTGCTACTCCTTTGGGTTGAATTAGATGTAAAATAGCCCGATTTATTGCAAAATACAATAGGCAAAATACGTTATGATAACAATTATTTCACCAGCAAAAACCTTAGATTATCAATCACCATTATTAACCCAAAATTATACGCTTTCTCAATTTATTAACTCAACTAAAATCCCCCTATAAAAAATTCAAAAATAGCGCCGACAATTTCAAAAAATATTTCACGAATAGTAGGCCAAGCTTTGATATCGTGCATTTCTTGTTTATCTACGTTCATTTTGCTACTCCTTTGGGTTGAATTAGATGTAAAATAGCCCGATTTATTGCAAAATACAATAGGCAAAATACGTTATGATAACAATTATTTCACCAGCAAAAACCTTAGATTATCAATCACCATTA
>NZ_LZHP01000023.1:0-1396 GCF_001690605.1 Gilliamella sp. Nev6-6
ATGTACGGGACTTTCACCCTCTATCGTGCGACTTTCCAGACGCTTCCACTAATACATCATGCTACCCGCTTGGGCTCCTCCCCTTTCGCTCGCCGCTACTTAGGGAATCTCGGTTGATTTCTTTTCCTCGGGGTACTTAGATGTTTCAGTTCTCCCGGTTAGCCTCATATAACTATGAATTCATTATATGATAGTGTAGTCACCTACACCGGGTTTCCCCATTCGGACATCAACGGCTATAGCGCCTTTTATCGGCTCACCGTCGCTTTTCGCAGATTAACACGTCCTTCTTCGCCTCTGATTGCCTAGGCATCCACCGTGTACGCTTAATTTCTTAACCTTACAACTCACAGTTGTCTTGGTTTTCAATTTACGCTTTTTCTCTTTTTCACTTCAATACTTTTAGTTTAATTAGCTTAACTCAACATTTATTAAATATATTATTAAACCAAAAATAAAAGCTTTCCGTAAAAACGAGAACTCGTTTCTTTCAGCTTGTTCCTAATTGTTAAAGAGCTTTATCTTTCTATTCACTCATCTTTTAACTCAAGTAAATACAAACATAATTTTTTTCATCATCGAATAATAGAGATATCTTTAATGGTGGAGCTAAGCGGGATCGAACCGCTGGCCTCCTGCGTGCAAGGCAGGCGCTCTCCCAGCTGAGCTATAGCCCCATTGTCTCACTTCATCAACTAATCAAGCTAAAATCAGCTTAATAAGTAGAATTGGTGGGTCTGAGTGGACTTGAACCACCGACCTCACCCTTATCAGGGGTGCGCTCTAACCACCTGAGCTACAGACCCAATAAAGTGACTCTTTCTTCTGAACAAACAATCTGTGTGAACACTTACGAGCTCTTCGTAAGGAGGTGATCCAACCGCAGGTTCCCCTACGGTTACCTTGTTACGACTTCACCCCAGTCATGAACCACACCGTGGTAAACGCCCTCCCGAAGGTTAAGCTATCTACTTCTGGTGCAACCCACTCCCATGGTGTGACGGGCGGTGTGTACAAGGCCCGGGAACGTATTCACCGTGACATTCTGATTCACGATTACTAGCGATTCCGACTTCATGGAGTCGAGTTGCAGACTCCAATCCGGACTTAGACGTACTTTATGAGGTCCGCTTGCTCTCGCGAGGTCGCCTCCCTTTGTATACGCCATTGTAGCACGTGTGTAGCCCTGGTCGTAAGGGCCATGATGACTTGACGTCGTCCCCACCTTCCTCCGCTTTATCAACGGCAGTCTCCTTTGAGTTCCCGGCCAAACCGATGGCAACAAAGGATAAGGGTTGCGCTCGTTGCGGGACTTAACCCAACATTTCACAACACGAGCTGACGACAGCCATGCAGCACCTGTCTCACAGTTCCCGAAGGCACTCCCATATCTCTA
>NZ_LZHP01000024.1:0-1438 GCF_001690605.1 Gilliamella sp. Nev6-6
AACAGAGTTATCGCAAGAAGAGCGACAAAAAATCAGCGCACTATCCCAACTAGCTACAGGCCTTGCCATCGCAGCATCTGGTGGAGATATCCAAGATGTGAATACGGGGATTGCTGCGAGTAAGAATGCAGTTGAGAATAACTTCGCAGCAGTTGTAGTTAGAGCTGGAGGGATGATTTGCGTAAGAATTTCGGTTTGCGCAAACTATGTTGCTGGAACAGGTTTAGCTGCATTATTAGGTATATCTGTGGTTAATAGCCTTAGTGAGAATGATAAAACTAATGCTATTAATGCGATTAGAAGTGGTGATTCATTTGCTATAGCTAGTTTGACTGAAGAACAAATAGATTTTCTAAATAAAAATAAAAATGATTTTCTTATCGCTGATTTTGCAGACAGAATACCGCTAATTCATGGGCAAGAAAGTAATTCAAGTACTTCACAAAACAACGGCGTTGGTGGCTCTTCAGACAGTAATAATATTGCTGGCTCTGGAAGTGTTGTCGCTGGAGGAGCCCCAGGATTACCGCCTGATGATGACGGAGATAATGATAAGCGACAAAATGAAAATAGCCAAAAATATCAAAAACAAAAACAAAAACAACAAGAGCGATTTGACGAATTAAAAGATATCTACGATAAAAATAACCCTACCACAGATTTAAAAATTGATGGGCAAACTATTCGGCAAGGTGCTAATGGAAATCGTTACTCCACTCGAATTTACGAAAGCCAAAATTTGACCGATAAACAAATATATAATTATGCGGAGGAACTAGCTGGACAGCCATTAACCAAAGTTAGAGATGGTATTTATACAGCACGATTACAAGATGGTACAAATATTACATTAAGAAATGTATCGAGCTCTAATACAGGTGCTCGTTGGACTATTGATATAAGAAATAGCCCAACTTTAACAAATTTATATAGAGGGTTGAGAACTGGAGCAGAAATTAAATTTAGGTAGGAAAAAATATGATAAATGAAAATGATTATAAAAATATTATTGATTGGTCAGAACTAAGAACTTTTAGTGGATTATGGAATTGTATTGCCCCTGATATGTTCCCTTCTCTAAAATCTAATGAAGAAAAATTTCCATTTCAAGAGAGAAAAGAACTCTTTTTTTATTTTGTGAAAAGATTATTAAAAGAAGGTCGACTTAAATTAGCAAAAAATGGTCAGTTATTAGGAGGCTCAATCGATGAACAAGTCAAACTGTTTTATGATGCTTTTCCAAAAACAGAAGACGACATGTTTGATAAACAAAAACTGATGGATGATTATTGGTTTTTTGATGAGTCTTGTCCAGCAGAAGCGGTGTGGGTTAATGAAGATGGTTCGTTAGAGTGGACTTAGTTTGCTGAGTTGTTTAAGCTTCTTGTAAATTTTGGGCATTAAATAGTTAAGGGTGATAGTTAATTTGTTAACCTGA
>NZ_LZHP01000025.1:0-1135 GCF_001690605.1 Gilliamella sp. Nev6-6
AAATTCCAATTTTGGATTGGCATTGTCCATTTTTTCTCCGCATTTTGCAACCCTAAATACAGCAGCTTAAGTAGGCTATTTTCATTAGGAAATCCGCTTTTTGTCTTTGTTAATTTACGAAATTGTCGATGAATTGACTCAATAGCATTGGTGGTATAAATCACCTTACGAATAGGCTCAGGATAGCGGAAATAAGCTGATAAATTATCCCATTTACGACGCCATGATTGGATGACGATTGGATACTTATCGCCCCATTTTTTCTCAAGTTCATCTAATGCATCAATTGCTGCTTCACGAGAGACCGCCTTGTAAACAAGTTTCAAATCGCTCATAAATGCTTTGTGATGTTTAGAGGCAACATACTTAATTGAATGGCGGATTTGATGAATAACACAAAGTTGAACCTCTGTTTGTGGGTAAATAGTATTAATCGCTTCAGGAAAGCCAACTAATCCATCGACACAAGCAATTAAAATGTCATTTAATCCTCGGTTTTGTAAATCGGTCAACACCGATAACCAAAAATGAGCCCCTTCGTTTTCAGATAAATACAAGCCTAATACTTCCTTTTTTCCGGCTAAATTAAGTGCAAGTACAGTATAAACAGCCTTGCTGTGATAAACCCCATCTTCTTTTACTTTATAATGAATTGCATCCATCCAAACAAACGGATAAAGCGATTCTAGCGGTCGTTGTTGCCATAATCTGAGCTCAGGAATGATTTTATCTGTAATGGCGGTTAAAGTTGCAGGAGAAAGACGAAAAGCATAAATCTCTTCAATATGCTGGCTGATATCTTTATAACTCATCCCCAGCGCATACATACTGAGAATTTTTTGTTCAATTTCATCGTTTAATGTTGTCTGATTTTTTTTGATGAGTTGAGGTTCAAATGAACCGTTTCTATCTCTTGGTGCATCAAGTTCGAAACTGCCTGATGAGCTTTTTATTGTCTTTGAACTCTTACCATTACGCCGATTAGGGGTAATGTCGTTGGCTAAATGAGAATCTAATTCCGCCGATAACGCCGCTTCTGTTAGCTGCTTGATTAATGGCGTTAAAATACCATCTTTACCCGTTAGCGGTTGACCATTTTGTAATAATTTTAATGCTTTTTCAAAATCAAATTCTT
>NZ_LZHP01000026.1:0-1293 GCF_001690605.1 Gilliamella sp. Nev6-6
TATAAAAAATAATTCCTTTTTTACCCCAAAAGACTCATGCTATGCCTTGCTTGGTGTTAGCATCTGCCCCCAACAGTTTGAGGTACTATTTTGTCTGGGGAAAATTAGCGACAATGGCGACGCAAATTCTTATGAAAAAAATTTGAACATCTGATCATTGCTTTACATATCATCATATACCCCATCTATTATATTATTGATATGTTTTTCTGGGTGCTTAATAAATTCTTTCCAAGAACAAATTTTAGCAAATATTTGATGCTCAGGATCGATATAGCAAATTGCTTTTTCTGCTGGAGACCAAACAATGTATAGCTCATAACCGTCAACTTCTTCTATCAAAGAAATTAGTTTTTTCCTTTTCCATTTCATCTCCAGCAAATCGATAAAATGATAAAAAGTCATGTATTTTGAATAACAATCTTTTCCTGAAAAATGAATTTTACCTGGCGATGTTTTAAGATATGTCAACATATCCGCAGGCATTTTATAGCTTTTTAGGCGCTTTAGTTTTTCTTGCTCATTATGCCATTCAATTGGCTCTAATGATTTTAGCAATTGCATCAAATTTGTATTTTTATTCGTTGCAGCAAGAGAATATGGGCGATCACCATATTTATCAGTAATGGTAATATCGGCTCCACATTTTATAAGATATTCGGCAAGTTCGGTGTGATCGTGTCTGACCGCTTCTATCAACGGTGTTGGAGAATAAGGGAAAACCGTATCGGGTTGGTGATAATTAACATCGGCTCCCATTTCTACCCACATTTTTGTTTCTTCTATGTTTCCATCTGATGCGCTGGACCTAAGCGCAGCACCGCCATATTGTTTTACCGTTACTCCGTATTGCTCAAATAGCGCTATATTTTCATAATTTTTCCCGTAATGAATGCGGATTAATATTTCCGAATATTTTTTTAGGGGAAGAAAATCAAGCGCATTATTTTTTAGCAAAAGATCTGTAATTTTACCATCGCTATATTGTGCTGCCTTTTCGATAATGGTAAAACGACCAACATCCAAAGACACTTTATTTTCTAATAACCACTTAAAAACATTAAAATTATTTGTGACAACAGCAAGCTCCAAAGGTGTTATATCTGTATATTCACCAAGGTGGATTTTTTCATTTATATCCCAGTTGGCATCATATAAACTTTGCATTTTTTCGATATTTGTTTCATATATGGCAACAGCTGGTTCAGGCATCGTTTCAAAGTTGCCAATGTGTTTTATGTTGTACATTTATAATCCTGTTTCATATTGTAAAAATACTTATTATTATATATA
>NZ_LZHP01000027.1:0-4527 GCF_001690605.1 Gilliamella sp. Nev6-6
TTCAATTTCATCGTTTAATGTTGTCTGATTTTTTTTGATGAGTTGAGGTTCAAATGAACCGTTTCTATCTCTTGGTGCATCAAGTTCGAAACTGCCTGATGAGCTTTTTATTGTCTTTGAACTCTTACCATTACGCCGATTAGGGGTAATGTCGTTGGCTAAATGAGAATCTAATTCCGCCGATAACGCCGCTTCTGTTAGCTGCTTGATTAATGGCGTTAAAATACCATCTTTACCCGTTAGCGGTTGACCATTTTGTAATAATTTTAATGCTTTTTCAAAATCAAATTCTTGGGACATGGGTCATTTCCTTTTTTGTTACATAGTTTACCGAAATGACACAGAATATTGAACAGTCTCTTTAAATCTAAAATATTTATTCGCGGTAACAAGTTATCAATATATTTGTTCAATTCTATCCACATGAAATGCATATTCACATTGTCATTTATTTTTGGTACTTCAGTAGGCAATGACACCATTATTTTTTTCCCATAATATACCTTGTAAAATAGTTAGCACCACTTGTTCTTTTTAGTACTGGGTCTATAACGTTGATCTTTTTCTCTATTGGGTGGCAATTCATGTTTTAATATTCTTAAAAGCCTAACTCTTCTTGCCTCAATTCTTTTCATTTTACCTTTAGTTATTCCTCTATAAGTACGGACTACTTTCGATTCTGCATTGCCAAAGTTAGGGGCTTTTCGTACTTTTCTTATACTCGTATAAGCACGTCTATTATCCGCCAACCATTACATCTTCTGCTTTACTAATTCCTGTTTTAGCACGGCGTTTAGATTCCTATCCATTACATCATATAAAACCCAATCTCAATTAGTGTCATTACTATTTTTATACCATCCAAGTGTATCAATCCAAGTCAGCCCATTCGGCACATACTGATACAGATTACACCTACCTAGCAGCCCAATTGAGTTGGACTGGGTAAAGCGTCCTATATCTGGATCATAGTACCTAAAGGTATTGTAATGCAGTCTAGTTTTTCTGTCTAAATATCACCCATGATATCTGAAGTTTTGCTCTATTGGTTTGTGTTCGATTTCCTGAATGCGCTTACCCTAGAGCTGATAGCTACATTCCCAGAGTTATTCGCCGTTTGCATCGGTAAGCCGTTCTGGTCGGCGTAGAAGCAGCGGATATATTGTTTTTAATTGCCGTCTGTGCCTATACGTGCCAGTGGCTAGTCGTTGCTCTAGTGGGTGTAGATATTCAGGCTACTGTGCCGATTCGGGCAGGTTTCCTGTATTATTGTTAAGCTATCCCATAGGAACGGGTACGGTTGTAAGGTTTGCCTGTGCGCCTGACTGATGTTTTTCGATACGTCGACCTAAGGCGTCGTAGGCGTAGTTGTAACGCTGGTTGTGGCTAGCACTTTGTTTGTTTTTGAAGCAATAACTCTCTATCTTACATATATCTAATTATTGAGCTAACTTCTATAATTTTATTTTTTAGTAATATTTAATTTCATATTTACCAATTACATCAAAAATATGATCATAAGTGCTGAGTACTATACGTTGCCTTCCTTTTTTATGCACCTCATCAACTAAATCAAAACTAGATTTTAAATATTGCTCATAAGGATACTCATCCATTCTATAAATAAATAAACTATAAATATCACTGAAAGTAAATGTAACTTTAACTTCTGGAACATTCGATATCTTCGGTTTACAGCCTGATAATGCTAATGACGTATTAACAACTAAAGTAAATGGTATACATTCTAATTTTACGTCAGATAATATTAATGCACTTCGCGCATAAATTATACCGTATTTTGTTTGAATTTCTTTTGTATTCATATTATTTACACCTCAATTTTATTGATTTACCACTGGTTTTAGTTGTAAAACGCCGCCATAAAGTAGCTGAAGACAGATCCACTTAAGTAGCCCATCTAGATGGAGCCTTAGAAATTCCAGCCTTTTTAGCAGTATAAAGGCGCCTATTATCCAAACTAAAAACGCACCTTGCGATAATAACTTTGTTTGTATATCAGTGGGTAAATCAAGCTTTTTTATTTTTCTAATAGTCTCTCGATTATTTATGTATGAATGATAATAAAACTATGTATAAGTTTATTCACTTTTTTATCGTTAAAGATTGTAAATATTGCCGATTTTTTGATTAAAGTAATGCATATATTTTCTTTAATTGTCCACAATATTTCTTACTATACGGTATTTTTATTTTTTTTAGATAATTAATTAGGTTATCAACATCGTTAGTAAGTAAATAATACTCTAATAAATGAATAATAAGAAAATTTTCATAGGGTGCATTAACTGAAATAGTGACATCCTTTTCATCATTCCCTTCTTGTTCATCTGGTTCATCAAAGAGAACGACAAACTTAATCGCTATATATTTCAAGCGAGTTTTCTACTCTTTTGTTGCACTATTTTAGAGGGGCGTTACAGCTTAGATTATAATAAACAGATACATTATCTCCCTACAAAATATTAAGGAAACTATTACTATTAGCACATTTATAAATTATTGTTAGATAGTTATATTAAAATAATTATGCCGTTTGAACAAAAAAAAGTCCTGCATTATTAAAATCATCAATCTTCTTTTTTAGAAACAAATATCCAATAGCATCAGATAAAAATAAAGCTCCACCATCATGAACTGGAATATCTGATGAATATAATTGGCCAATAAAATCATATTCATTTAGCAATTTTTCACAAGCCACAATGCCATTGGGTATTTTATTTGACAAAAAAGAAAATGCTGGGTACTCATTATTCTTTAGTTGTGTCTTTTCTAATTCAAGATATTGAGGAACAAGACTATTACTATTTTCACGTAATTTTGATGTCTCAGTTAGTGTAACTCTGGTAAATCCTGATTTTAAATGATCAAGTTCTGCATCATCACCGAAATAAACAATATCGTCCAAAAAATATCTATTTTCATTATATGTTGAAAATACGGAAATATATTTAGCTTTAGGAAGATTAATTCCACTAATAGAATCAGATAATTTATCATTATCGATTGTGAATAATAATGTTAAATTTTCACCTAACGGATTTTGGGGCCAATTGCCGTCAATAAATGCTCCTCCACCAAATTTGATACCACTATTTTCGTTTGATGAAGGTGTAAGTTCATATACTAGGTGCATGATATCTCCATTAACATTTGCTAATTTCTTTATGAATTTTTACGATTTTTCTTAGTATACCAATTTTCTTTTCAGGAACACCAGCTCTTCCCTGTGCTTCATAGTTATTCTAGTCGGTATAGATATACAGCCTGCTGTGCTGATTCGGGCTGGTTTCCTAAATCACTGCTAAGCCATCCCACAGGAAACGGGTACGGTGTAGGATTTGCCTGCGTTGTCTAGCTGATGTTTTTCGGTACGTCGACCTAAGGCGTTGTAGACATAGCCGTAACGCTCACTAGCTTGGGTATTCGATGGATACTTCGGTCAACATGTGCTAAACATTGTATTTTAATCTTAGATTTTGGCCAAATCGACTAATCTATATATTAAAATGCCTTGATTTGATAGTAATATAATAAAATTTTAGATAATCGTAGTATTTAATTTTATAAATTCTTTAACTCTCTAATTTTAGCTAAGCCTTTTTCCAAACGACTAATATTTTCATACTTATTTTCTACAGTACTTTTATCTAAATATTTAAGCCATCCAGATACATATTTCCTGAATAAATCAAAACCATCTTCCGTAACAGTGTAACTATCCCCTAAAATAGTACAGCAAAAAAGTAGAAAATTCTCCATGATAAAAGTAAAAGAGGATTTAATTATGAAAAAAATGACTGAACATCAAATCGTCGCTATTTTAAAAGAAGCAGAGGCAGGTATTCCCGTTAAAGAACTGTGCCGTAAATATGGCATGGGTAATTCAACTTTCTATAAATGGCGAGAAAAATACGGCGGAATGGAAACGTCGGATATTAAACGCTTAAAGGAGCTGGAGGCTGAAAACCGCAAGCTTAAGCTGATGTTTGCCGAACTGAGCTTAAAATCCCAGCTTCAGGAAGAAATCATAAAAAAGCTTTAGTGCCCACCAAGGCACGTAAAAGATGGGCACAGCAACTACAACAAAATCATTCAGTTACTATTGCAATGAGTTGTGCCATTGTTGGTTTAAGCCGTTGTGCTTACTATTATCAACCTAAGTTGTAGGATGATTCGGTGATTGTTTCGGTGTTGAATGCTATCACAGACCGGCATTTACGCTGGGGCTTTCCTAAATGTTTTAATCGTATCAGAAAGCTCGGCTATCAATGGAATCATAAACGGGTATATCGGGTGTATTGTGAATTAAAGCTTAATCTCAGGGTAAAGCGTAAAAAACGCATTCCTCCACGATGCCCGGAAAGGTTATTAGTCCCCAATAAACAAGGTGAATGTTGGTCAATGGATTTTATGAGTGACAGTAGTCGTAATCAACGTCGCTTTAGGACATTCAATGTCATCGATGACTTTAATCGTGAGGCGTTAGGTATTGATATTGCA